>CALBMG010000072.1 GCA_937896185.1 uncultured Microbacteriaceae bacterium
AGGGTGAGATTCTCGCCCACGAGAACTTCAACCTCTACCACAGCGAGACGTCGATGATGCGCTACCTGAAGCGCCTCGCCGACAAGGACTTCGCGTTGGACCGCGGCATGATTCCGCTGGGTTCCTGCACCATGAAGCTCAACGCGGCGACCGAGATGGAAGCTGTTTCGTGGCGTGAATTCGGTGGACTGCACCCGTTCGCACCCGTCGAGGATGTCACCGGGTACCTGCTGCTCACCTCGCAACTCGAGGAATGGTTGACGGAACTCACCGGCTACGACTCGATCAGCCTGCAGCCCAACGCGGGCAGCCAGGGCGAGCTCGCCGGTCTTCTCGCCATCCGCGGTTACCACCTCTCGCGTGGCGACGATCACCGTACTATCTGCATCATCCCCTCGAGCGCCCACGGCACCAACGCCGCATCGGCCGTGCTCGCGGGCATGAAGGTGGTCGTGGTTGCCTGCAACGAGAACGGTGACGTCGATATTGACGACCTGCGTGCCAAGATTGCCGAACATCGCGATAACCTTGCCGCACTGATGGTCACCTATCCGTCGACCCACGGTGTCTACGAGCACGGAATCCGTGAGATTACCGATGCTGTTCACGAGGCCGGCGGTCAGGTCTACATCGACGGTGCGAACCTCAACGCTTTGCTGGGATTTGCGCGTTACGGTGACATCGGCGGCGATGTCTCGCACCTGAACCTGCACAAGACCTTCGCCATCCCTCACGGAGGCGGCGGTCCCGGTGTCGGCCCGGTTGCGTCCAAGGCGCACCTCGCGCCCTTCCTGCCCGGCCACCCCTTCGCGCAGTCGACGCAGCACCCCGCGTTTGACGGCTCGACGGGTGGTCCCGGACGCTTCCACCACGGTGGTGGAGCTGTCGCGGGTTCGCCGTACGGCAGTTCGAGCATTCTGCCGATCAGCTGGGCATATGTGCGCATGATGGGTTCGCAGGGTCTGCGTTTTGCTACGGCGTCCGCGGTTCTGGCCGCCAACTATGTGGCCGCTCGTCTGCGCGAGCACTACCCCGTGCTGTATTCGGGTGACAACGGTCTCGTTGCGCACGAGTGCATCCTCGACCTGCGTCCGCTGACCGCCGAAACGGGTGTGACTGTCGACGACGTGGCCAAGCGCCTCGTGGATTACGGTTTCCACGCACCGACCATGTCGTTCCCCGTTGCGGGCACTCTGATGGTCGAACCGACCGAATCCGAGGACATCGCCGAACTCGACCGTTTCATCGACGCGATGATCGCGATTCGTCACGAGGCGGATGCTGTCGGTCGCGGGGAATGGCCCGCGGATGACAACCCGCTGCACAACGCACCTCACACCGCGGATTCGGTGATTTCGGGCGAGTGGACCCACCCGTATTCGCGTGAGGTCGCCGCTTTCCCGTGGCGTCAGCTCGACGGTTTCTCGTTGCCTAACGGCCACGTGAAGTACTGGCCTGCGGTGCGACGTGTCGATGGCGCTTTCGGTGACCGCAACCTCGTGTGTGCGTGCCCGGACCCCTCGGCGTTCGCGTAAAACATCACAACGAAGGGTCGGGTGCGTCGCATCCGGCCCTTCGTGCTGTTATCCGCCAAACAGTGCGGGGAAGTGGGCGGCGACCAGTGGGTAACCCACGAACACGGCCACGTCCATGATGATGTGTGCCACGATCAGCGGCCCCAGTCGGCCCGTTCGTGCGTACCACCATCCAAAGATCAACCCCATCAGCACGTTCCCGATGAATCCACCAAAGCCCTGATACAGGTGGTAGGTCCCGCGCAACAGTGCGGCGCCGACGATAATCCACGCCGAGCTGACACCCAGCTGCAGCAGTCGATTGCGCAGGTATCCGATCACGATGACTTCTTCGCCGAGTCCGGCTCGGAGTGCCCATCCGATGAGAATGGGAACAGTCCACCAGTGGGCTTGAAGGTCGGTGGGTACGACGTTGAGGCTGATTCCTGCGGCGCGGCTGGCGAGGTACACGCCGATGCCGGGGATCCCGATTGCGGCGGCAAATGCCAGACCGTGCAGAACCGATCGCCTCAGCTCGGGCCAGCCAGATCGG
>CALBMG010000073.1 GCA_937896185.1 uncultured Microbacteriaceae bacterium
AACTGACCGAGGATATGCGTTTCCCGATAGAGATCGATGCGAACTTGCGCCCTGAAGGCAAGAACGGCCCCATCGTGCGCTCGCTCGACGCGTATCGTGCGTACTACGAGCGATGGGGTGACACGTGGGAAACTCAGGCTCTGGTGCGTTCACGACCCGTTGCCGGGGACATCTCGCTTCAGCGAGACTTCGAGGCGATGGCCGACGCGTTGCGGTACACGCAGCCGCTGTCCGAGAACGGTTTGCGCGAGATTCGACGGATCAAGGCGCGGGTCGAGACGGAACGTCTGCCGATGGGTGAGGACCCCAACAGGAATCTGAAGTTGGGCCGCGGATCGTTGAGCGATGTCGAATGGTTGGTACAGGTAATCCAACTGCAACACGGCGTCGAATGTAAGGGTCTTCGAACCCCCTCGACTCTGGCCGCGTTGTCTGCGGCCGTCGAACAGGGGATTCTTGGTGAAACCGATGCACAGACCCTGCGCGATGCCTGGTTGATGGCATCCCGCATCCGTTCCGCAATCACCCTGTGGTCGGCGCGTAATTCCGATGCGTTGACAGCAAACACTCAGGAACTCGAAGGAATCGCCCGAGTCATGGCCTACCCTGCAGGGTCTGCTCGCCAATTTGAGGACGACTACCTGCGGGTATCGCGCAGAGCCCGCCAGGCGTTCGAACGGCTCTTCTACCCGACTGTGTAATTCGCATAAAAAACTGGGGCCGCCTTTCGGCAGCCCCAGTCCTTACGAGATTCCTTAGCAGGAGAAGGTGGTCTCGTACTCGAAGGGGTGAGGGCGCTGAGCCGAGGGCAGAACCTCGGTACGGCGCTTGAGCGAAATCCACTCTTCGATGAGGTCCTTGGTGAAGACACCACCCTTGAGCAGGAATTCGTGGTCGTTCTCGAGTGCGGTCAAAGCCTCGTCGAGCGAACCGGGAACCTGAGGGATGAGCTTTGCTTCCTCGGGGGGAAGTTCGTACAGGTCCTTGTCGACGGGTACGTGGGGCTCGATCTTGTTCTGGATTCCGTCGAGGCCAGCCATCAGCTGTACAGCGAACGCGAAGTAGGGGTTCGATGCGGCGTCAGGTGCACGGAATTCGATGCGCTTGGCCTTGGGGTTGGTGCCCGTGATGGGGATACGGATCGCAGCCGAACGGTTACCGGCCGAGTAGACCAGGTTGACGGGAGCTTCGAAGCCCTTCACCAGTCGACGGTATGAGTTCATCGAGGGGTTGGTGAATGCGAGGATCGCGTCGGCGTGCTTCAGTACACCACCGATATACCAGCGTGCGAGGTCTGAGAGGCCTGCATAGCCGGTCTCGTCGTAGAACAGGGGCTTTCCGCCGAGCCACAGCGACTGGTGGGTGTGCATTCCCGAACCGTTGTCGTTGTAGAGGGGCTTGGGCATGAAGGTTGCGACCTTGCCGTATTCGTTGGCAACGTTCTTGACGATGTACTTGAACTTCAGGATGTCGTCAGCCGAGCGCACCATGGTGTCGAACTTGTAGTTGATCTCAGCCTGACCACCGGTACCCACTTCGTGGTGGCTGCGCTCGACCTCGAGGCCAGCCTCGTCGAGGAGCAAGCAGATGGCGTCACGGATGTCTGCCTGCTTGTCGATGGGGCTCACGGGGAAGTAGCCACCCTTGAAGGGTGTCTTGTTTCCAAGGTTGGGGGTGCCGTCGAGCTCCTGCTTGCGACCGGTGTTCCATACGCCCTCGTCCGAGTCAACTTCGTAGAACGAGTTGTTCGATGCGACGTTGTAGCGGACCGAGTCGAAGATGTAGAACTCTGCCTCGGGTGCAAAGAAAGCGGTGTCGGCAATACCGGTCGATGCCAGGTATTTTTCGGCCTTCTTGGCAACCTGACGGGGGTCGCGGTGGTAGATCTCGCCGCTGCGGGGGTTGTAGATGTCGAAGATCATGATGAGGGTGCGCTCGACACGGAAGGGGTCGAGGTATGCGGTGGTCACATCGGGGATCAGCTGCAGGTCGCTTTCTTCGATGCCCTGGAACCCGCGGATGGACGAACCGTCAAAGAGCTGCCCGACCGAGAAGAACTCGAGGTCGACGGTCTTTGCGGGAATGTTGAAGTGCTGCTGAATGCCGGGGAGGTCGGTGAAGCGAATGTCAAGGAACTTGACGTCCGTGTCCTTGATGAAGGCAAGGACCTCTTCGGGGGTCTTAAACATGCATGTCTCCTGCTGTTGTGGGTGGATGTGCTGCTGCACTCTTTAATCGTACTGACGCAGGTAAACCGAGCGTCACCGAAATGTTTCCAGCATGTTACAAAGTAGGCTGGTGGTATGACGGATTGGCCTGGACAGAACCTTGGGTGCCCCGAATCGGGATCGGGTTCACTGGTCCCGTTGTCGAAACGAGTCGCCGCGTTGGCCATCGACTGGGCTGCTGCCTACCTGATTACGTACGCGTTTTTCGGCGGTGACTCGCTGGTCATGACCCTGATTTTTGCGCTCGAATCGGCCGTGTTAGGAATGCTCCTGGGGGGAACTTTTGGTCACCTCGTGTTGGGCATGAGAGTGCGTGGTCTGACAGGCCCGGTTCCGTGGTGGAAATATGTGGTCCGCGCGATTCTCGTATCCGCAGTAATTCCCGCAGTGTTTATGGATGAAAACAATCGAGGGCTGCACGATCGAATTCTCGTGACAGCCCTCGTTCGGCGCTAGGCCGGGAATCGTTTAGCGCGGCTTTGGCGCGCGCATCTTTGTGGGGTCGATTCCCTTGGGGATTGACGACAACGGACTCTTCGTCATCGAGGCGAGGCGGCTGGCGATAACCTGCTGCTCGGCGCGATTAACGCCCTTGGGCAGCGCATACATGGCCTTTGTCATGTCGTGGATACGCAGTCCTTCGGTTCCCACGTGCAGGATGCTGATGGGGACACCGGGAACGATTCGCGCGGCTTCCTTGCGAGCGTCCTCACCCAGCGAGGCAACACGCGACACGGAGCCCTCGGTGATGATGACGATTCCGGGGCGTCCGACGGCACGGTACACAGCGTCCTGCTGCTTGGTGATCCGAATCGGAGTCTCGTTGGCAACCCACGAGCGTCGAATCGAGTTCTTGAGAATCGCACCCACAGCGCCGGGCTGACCGTTGAGCTGGTTGTAGACCATCTTCTGAGCCAGTCGACCAAGTACGACGAGGACCACGAGCACACCGGTGACCAGACCAAGGGTGACCCAGAGGATTGAGCCGATGGGGTCAGCGTTCACGACGGCGACGGCAATTCCCGCACCGAGCGGTGCGAGCAGCGACAGAAGCAGAATCGGAACTGCGGTGCGATCCGACTTGCGGACCATGGTGAAAACGTCGATCAGCTGACGGAAAGTTCCGTTGCCCTTACGCGTGCGTGCCATGCTATGTCTTTCTAGTAGCCGAGGTCAGACTGTGAGAACGCGCCCTCTTCGAGGCGAGCCTTGACGGTTCCCAGGAAGCGTGCGGCGTCAGCGCCGTCGATGATGCGGTGGTCGTACGACAGAGCCAAATACACCATCGAACGAATCGCGATGGATTCCTGGCCGTCCTCGGTGGCAACGACCACGGGGCGCTTGACAACTGCACCGAGGCCGAGGATTGCCGACTGGGGG
>CALBMG010000074.1 GCA_937896185.1 uncultured Microbacteriaceae bacterium
CGTGCACCGCGGCGGTGGCTACCCGCTTCAGTTCGGAACGATCTCGGTGTCCGACGGAATTTCGATGGGCCACGAGGGCATGCATTTCTCGCTCGTTTCGCGTGAGGTCGTTGCCGACTCCGTCGAGACCGTTGTCCAGGCGGAACGCCTCGACGGCATCGTGCTTCTCGCCGGATGCGACAAGTCAATCCCCGGCATGCTCATGGCCGCCGCTCGCCTCGACCTCGCCAGTGTCTTCCTGTACGCGGGTTCGATTGCCCCCGGCTGGGTCAAACTGTCGGACGGCACCGAAAAAGACATCACCATCATCGACTCGTTCGAGGCGGTTGGTGCTGTCAAGGCCGGCAAGATGAGCGAGGCAGACGCCAAGCGCATCGAATGTGCGTTCGCACCCGGCGAGGGCGCCTGTGGCGGAATGTACACTGCCAACACGATGGCATCCGTTGCCGAAGCCCTGGGCATGAGCCTTCCCGGTTCCGCATCGCCCGCATCGTACGACCGTCGTCGTGACTACTTCGCCCACCGTTCCGGTGAAGCCGCAGTGGGCATGCTCGAGCGTGGTCACACCGCACGCACCATCCTCACCCGCGAAGCGTTCGAGAATGCCATCGCCGTCGCCATGGCATTGGGCGGTTCGACCAACGTCGTGCTACACCTGCTCGCCATCGCCAACGAGGCCGAGGTCCCCTTGACTCTCGATGACTTCAACCGCATCGGCTCGAAAGTTCCTCACCTGGGCGACCTGAAGCCTTTCGGCAAATACGTAATGCACGATGTGGACCGCCACGGTGGTCTTCCCGTCCTGCTCAAGGCGCTGCTCGAGGCCGGATTGATCCACGGTGACGCTATGACGGTCACGGGCAAAACCATGGCCGAGAATCTCGCCGAAATGGACATCGATCCTCTCGACGGTGAGGTTCTGCGCACTCTCGACAATCCCATCCACGAAACCGGTGGCCTGACCATCCTCAACGGATCGTTCGCCCCCGAGGGCGCAGTCGTCAAGACCGCAGGCTTCGACGCCGCCACCTTCGAAGGCCCCGCCCGCGTGTTCGAACGCGAACGTGCCGCAATGGACGCGCTCACGAACGGCGAAATCAGCAAGGGCGATGTCGTCGTCATCCGCTACGAAGGCCCCAAGGGTGGCCCCGGTATGCGCGAAATGCTGGCCATCACTGCTGCCATCAAGGGTGCAGGGTTGGGCGCCGATGTGCTACTTTTGACAGACGGACGATTCTCAGGCGGCACAACCGGCCTGTGCATCGGACACATAGCTCCCGAAGCAGTGGACGCAGGTCCCATTGCATTCGTGCGCGATGGTGATCTCATACGGGTCGATATCGCTGCTCGGAGCATCGATCTACTGGTCGATGAAGCCGAGTTGGAGGCACGCCGCACAGGCTGGACGCCTCTCCCTCCCCGATACACCCGTGGCGTGCTCGCAAAATACGCCAAGCTCGTGAAGTCCGCAGCCTTCGGCGCGGTAACGGGCTAACACCACTCGTTCAAGGAGTTTTATGACTAACTCAGTAGCCTCAGGTTCGGAACATCCCGTTCTGAACGGTAGCGCCGCGCTGTTGAAGTCGCTCGAATACCTCGGAGTCAAGGACGTTTTCGGCCTTCCCGGGGGTGCAATCATGCCGTTCTATGACGAGCTGATGGCCCAGACAGCTATTCGCCACATTTTGGTGCGCCACGAACAGGGCGCCGGTCACGCAGCCGAAGGTTATGCTCTCGCCAGCGGCGGCGTCGGCGTGTGCATCGCCACCAGCGGTCCCGGCGCGACCAACCTTGTCACCGCAATTGCGGACGCCTATATGGACTCGATCCCCATGATCGCGATCACCGGTCAGGTCTTCTCGCACCTCATGGGCACCGACGCTTTCCAAGAGGTCGACATTGTTGGTGTGACGATGCCGATCACGAAGCACTCGTTCCTCGTGACGAAGCCCGAAGACATCCCGGCGACCATCGCTGCCGCATATCAGATTGCAACCACGGGTCGTCCCGGCCCCGTGCTGGTGGACATCACGAAAGACTGCCAGGTCAATTCGGCACCGTTCATCTGGCCTCCGAAGGTCGACCTGCCCGGATACCGCCCCATTACCAAGGCGCACGGCAAGCAAATCTCGGCTGCTGCGCACATGATTTCCGAGTCTTCGAAGCCCGTTTTCTATGTCGGTGGCGGCACGGTTCGAGCCAAGGCTCAGAAGGAACTTCTGGAACTCGCCGAACTGGTGGGCGCTCCTGTGGTCACCACTTTGACGGCTCGCGGCGTTTTCCCGGACACTCACCCGCAGAACCTCGGCATGCCCGGCATGCACGGCACGGTTCCCGCGGTGCTTGCCCTTCAGGAAAGTGACCTGCTCATCGCGCTCGGTTCACGTTTTGATGACCGTGTCACCGGCAAGGTTAGCGAGTTCGCACCCAACGCCAAGGTCATCCACGTGGACATCGACCCCGCCGAAATTGGCAAGATTCGCGAAGCCGATGTCCCCATTGTGGGCGACGTGCGTGAAGTCATTCTCGACCTGCTTCCCGCCTATGCGGACTTGGCTAAGACCTCTCCGGCGGACCTCACCGAGTGGTGGGCGCACCTCAACAGCCTGCGCGAGTCGTACCCTCTGGGTTACGACGCACCCAACGACGGACTGCTGTCCCCACAGGCCATCATTGCCAAGATCGGTGAAATGACCGGACCCGAGGCCGTGTACGCCGCCGGTGTCGGACAGCACCAGATGTGGTCCGCTCAGTTCATCAACTATGAGCGTCCCGGCGCCTGGTTGAACTCGGGTGGTGCCGGCACCATGGGCTTCGCAATTCCTGCAGCAATGGGCGCGAAGGTTGCACAGCCCGATCGTGATGTGTGGGCCATCGACGGTGACGGTTGTTTCCAGATGACCAACCAAGAGCTGGCCACCTGCATGATCAACGGCATCAACATCAAGGTCGCTGTCATCAACAACTCGTCACTCGGCATGGTTCGCCAATGGCAGACCCTGTTCTTTGACGGCCGACACTCGTTCACCGACCTGCAGCCTTTGCCGGGCCCCGAATTCATTCCCGACTTCGTCAAACTCGGTGAAGCCTACGGTTGCCTCGCAATTCGTGTGCGCACCGAGGAAGAAATCGAACCCGCCATTAAGCTGGCGCTTGAAACCAACGACCGACCCGTCCTGATTGACTTCATCGTCAGCAAGGACGCCATGGTGTGGCCGATGGTGCCTCAGGGTGTCGGCAATTCAAAGGTGCAATACGCCCGCGACCACGCGCCCGACTGGGACCAGGAGTAATCATGAGCCAACACGTACTCTCGCTCCTCGTCGAGGACAAGCCGGGTCTGCTGACCCGCGTCGCCGGACTGTTTGCTCGCCGTGGGTTCAACATTCACTCGCTCGCTGTGGGTACCACCGAAGTCCCTGGACTGTCGCGCATCACCGTCGTGGTTGATGTCGAAGGCGCGCCCCTCGAGCAGGTCACCAAGCAGCTGAACAAGCTCATCAACGTGCTCAAAATTGTGGAACTGGAACCCGAACAGTCGGTCCAGCGCGAACATATGCTGGTGAAGGTCCGCATCGACGCGGGAACTCGCAGCCAAATCCTCGAAG
>CALBMG010000075.1 GCA_937896185.1 uncultured Microbacteriaceae bacterium
GCGTATTCTGGAAATATGCGCACGCTTCTGAAATTCGCGACGATCACGGTGTGGTCGGCAGGAATCCTGTTTCTGGCCGGCCCCGCTCACGCACACAACTCGGTGTTGTCGACGGTTCCCGCAGACGGTTCGACAGTGGGCGCACCGACCGACATTGTCATCACCACAAATGACGAGCTGCTGGATTTGGGGTCTGAGGCGGGCGGATTCGCGGTCGTCGTCAGCGACAGTTCCGGTGCGTACTACGGTGACGGGTGCGTAACTGTCGAGGGCGCCAGCGTTACGGCCTCCCCCGTCTTGGGTGCAACACCAGACACCTACTTTGTGCAGTACCAAGTGGTGTCCCGTGACGGCCACACCATCACCGGTGAATTCAGCTTCGAATGGGCACCCGACTCGACAATGGATGCCGGGCCCGCCTTTGCGTTAATCCCCGAGTGCGGCGTTGAACAAGAGCCCATTGGTGCCGGCGATCCGACCGCGACACCGACCGAAGCACCCAGCCCGGGCACACCTGGCCCCGAAAACACTTTTGGCGAGCCGGGCATCACCCCCATCGTGATCGGGGTCATCACGATTCCCGTCATCATCGGCGCGATCGTGTTGTTGATGCGTTCGCTCGGCTCACGGACCAGCGAAGACCACCTCAACTAGAAATGGTGAATGCCCGGGCCACAGGCCCGGGCATTCACGGTGGCGGCTAAGAATCCGGCAGAGTCTTGCGGCTCGTCAGAATCTGGTCGATAAGGCCATATTCGAGGGCCTCCGACGCCGTCAGAATCTTGTCACGGTCGATGTCCTGGCGGACCTCATCGATGGACTTGTTCGAGTGGCCGGCAAGTGTCACCTCGAGCCATTCGCGCAGTCGAGCGATTTCGCGTGCCTGAATCTCGATGTCCGAGGCCTGACCGCGACCGGCGTCGCCAGTCGAGGGCTGGTGGATCAGAATTCGGGCGTTGGGCAAAGCCAAACGCTTGCCCGGGGTTCCACCGGCCAACAGAACTGCAGCTGCCGACGCAGCCTGACCCAAAACGACGGTCTGAATCTGGGGACGAATGTACTGCATGGTGTCGTAGATCGCGGTCATCGCGGTGAACGAACCACCGGGCGAGTTGATGTACATGACAATGTCACGTTCGGGGTCTTGGCTTTCCAAGACCAGCAACTGTGCCATCACATCGTCGGCCGATGCGTCATCCACCTGAACGCCGAGGAACACGATGCGATCCTGGAAGAGCTTCGAATAGGGGTTCTGCGAACGAACACCGTACGAAGTACGCTCCTCGAAATCGGGAAGGATGTAGCGCGACTGAGGCATTGCAATGGGCGCGCGGCCGTCAAAATCAAAGTTCATGGTGGTTACTTTCCGCTCGTTCCGCCGCCACCGATGACATCGGTTGCGCTGGCGCGAATGTGATCAACGAATCCGTATTCCAAAGCTTCCTCGGCCGTGAACCAACGGTCACGGTCGCCGTCAGCATTAACCTGTTCCACGCTCTTGCCGGTAGCTTCGGCGGTAATTTCCGCCAGACGCTGTTTCATGCTGAGAATAAGCTGGGCTTGGGTCTGAATGTCAGACGCGGTGCCTCCGAACCCACCGTGAGGCTGGTGCAGCAACACACGGGCGTTAGGGGTGATGTAACGCTTGCCCTTTGTGCCCGCAGTCAGCAACAACTGACCCATCGACGCGGCCATACCAATTCCCACGGTGACAATGTCATTGGGCACGAACTGCATGGTGTCGTAAATGGCCATACCCGCGGTGATCGAACCACCGGGCGAGTTGATGTACAGATAGATGTCCTTTTCGGGATCCTCTGCAGCCAAAAGCAACAGCTTGGCGGCGATCTCGTTGGCGTTTTCATCGCGGACTTCACTGCCCAGCCAAATGATGCGGTCCTTCAACAGACGGTCAAACACGTTCGGCGGGAACGGGGAATCGCTCATCACACACTCCTTTAATGGTTCGATAACAGCGTATCCGAGGCCACGAGCGGTGGCCGGAAAATTCGCCAAGGGCAAAGAAAAGAGGGGGCGTTTCCACCCCCTCTTTCCGTTAACGCTTAGTGGTTGTGACCAGCGTGGTCGTCGTGGTCATGACCCTCGTGCTCGTCGATCGGCGATTCCACCGACGCTGTTGCCGATGCGGTGAAGTCGGAAAGGTCGATGACCTTGCCCTTCGAGTCGACAACCTCAGCCTTGCTGAGAACGATTGCGATGGCCTTGGAACGAGCAACCTCGCCCACCATTGCGGGGATCTGACCGTTCTGCGACAGGATCTTGATGAATTCGTTGGCTTCCATGCCGTACTGCTGAGCCGACTGGAAGAGGTACGACAGGAGCTCGTCCTGACCCACCTGAACTTCTTCCTTCTCTGCGATGGTGTCGAGCAGCAACTGCAGACGGAACGACTTTTCGGTCGACTCGGTGACCTCGGCGCGGTGAGTGTCGTCCTCGAGACGGTTCTCGCCTTCCAGGTGACGGTTGACCTCGTCAGCGATAACGCCGGCAGGGACCTCGATGGTGACCTTTTCGAGCAGTGCGTCAACGAGCTTGGTGCGAGCCTGCGCGCCCTGTTCGTACACCTTGCGGTTTTCGAGCTGCGACTTCAAGTCCTCGCGGAGTTCCTTGATGGTGTCGAACTGGCTGGCAACCTGCGCGAATTCGTCGTCTGCTTCGGGAAGCTCGCGCTCCTTGACGCTGGTCACGGTGACCGAAACGAGCGCCTTCTCACCGGCGTGGTCGCCACCGAGAAGTTCCGATTCGAATGTGGTCGACTCGCCTGCGGTGAGGGTGTCGAGTGCTTCATCGATGCCGTCGATCAGTTCGCCCGAACCAACCTCGTACGAGATAGACGAAGCCGAGTCAATTTCCTGGTCGCCGATGGTGGCGGCGAGGTCGATGGTGACGAAGTCACCCTTGGCCACGGGACGATCAACGGTGACGAGGGTTCCGAAACGGCTGCGGACCTGCTCCAGCTCGGCGTCGACATCGGCCTTGGATACTGCTGCAGCGTCGACGGTGACCTTGATGCCCTCGTAGGTGGGCAGGTCGAATTCGGGGCGAACATCGGTTTCGATGGTGATAACCAGGTTGCCCGAGAAGTCTGCGACCTCGGGAAGAACAGATCGGAAGAGCGTCGTGTAGGGAAAGAGTGTCTTCGCCTGTGTAGATCT
>CALBMG010000076.1 GCA_937896185.1 uncultured Microbacteriaceae bacterium
GGGTTTGGTCACGCCCGGCCATGCCGTCGATTCCTCGGCGATCATGACAATTCCGGGGTATCGGCGATATGCGGTCGCGGTGGCTTCCTGCAGGAATCGGATGGCGTCGAGATTTTCGCGGCCGCCGTGTTCGTTGGGGTACCACTCGCCGTCGTTGCGTGAATAGTCGAGGTACAGCATGCTGGCGACGGCGTCGACGCGCAGGCCGTCGATGTGGAATTCTTCGAGCCAGAAACTTCCGCTGGCGACGAGGAAGTTTCGCACCTGTGGTTGTCCGAAATCGAATACGAGAGTGCCCCAGTCGGGGTGTTCGCCGCGTCGGGGATCGGGGTGTTCGAACAGTGGCTCACCGTCGAAACGTGCCAGCGCCCATTCGTCTTTGGGGAAGTGGGCGGGGACCCAGTCCATGATGACGCCAATTCCGGCGCGGTGCAGTTCGTTGATCAGATAGCGCAGGTCGTCGGGGCTGCCGAACCGTGAAGTCGGGGCAAAGTATCCGGTGATCTGGTAGCCCCACGAGCCGCCGAAGGGGTGCTCGGCGAGTGGCATGAATTCCACGTGCGTGTATCCGAGGCTTTGCAGGTATCCGATGAGGGGTTCTGCGATGCTGCGGTATCCGAGCCCCGGGCGCCACGAGCCGAGATGCATTTCATAGACGGACATGGCCTGGTCGTGGGGGTTTGACGCTGCACGCTGCTCCATCCATTCGGTGTCGGACCATTCGAAGGTGCTTTGGTCGACTCGGCTGGCGGTGAGGGGCGGGATTTCGGTGCTGCTGGCGAACGGGTCTGCTCGGGTCACCCAGTGTCCTGCGGCGGTGAGGATTTCAAATTTGTAGGCGTGGCCGGTGGTGGCGCCGGGGGCAAAGATTTCCCACAGTCCGTTGTCTCCGATGCGGCGCATGGCGTGTGTTGCGCCATTCCAGCCGTTGAAGTCGCCGACGACTCGGGCAGCGAGAGCGCGGGGTGCCCACACCGCGAATCCGACACCTTCGGCTCCATCGTGGGTGCGGGGGTGTGCGCCGAGCACCTGCCAGATCTGTTCGTGTCGACCTTCACCCCACAGGTACAAGTCTGCGTCGCCGAGGGTGGGTGTGAAGCGGTAGGGGTCGTCGGATTCCCAGTCGGGAGCGTTCTCATAGCTGGCGCGCACGGTGTAGTGGGTTGCAGCATTCGAGTCCGATCCGTGCCACAGTCCGTCGAGGTGGTGTTCGAGGGGGACGATTCCGCCGTCGGCTCGAATAATGTCGACGGCAGTTGCGAGGGGACGCACCACGCGGTACACGACTCCGCCGGGAACGCTGTGAACCCCGAGGTCCGCGTGTGGCGACGGGTGGCGACCTTCGGTCAGTACGCGGACATGGTCGGGGTGCAGCAAGGGGATTGCGGGGTGCCCGGGTGTGGGTGCGGTTGCGTTCATGCCGTGCGACTTTCGGGGTACTGGACTTGCAGGATGTGCACGGGGTGTGTGAAAGCGTCCACGCGCACAAAGTTGTCGTTCGACCATGTCCACTCGTCACCTGAGATCAGGTCGACCACCCTAAATTCGGTGTTGTTGGTGAGTCCGAAGAATGACATGTCCAGGTGGATTGTGGTTTCCCGGGTCGAGTGGGGGTCTGTGTTGGCGACCACGATAATGCCGTTCTCGCGGCCATCGTCAGTGTGTTCTGCGGCGATGTGTTTGCTGAACACGAGGATGGCATCGTCGTCACTCCACTGCACGCTGACATTTCGCAGTTGCTGCAGTGCGGGGTTGTCGCGGCGGATCTGGTTCAGGCGTGAGATGTAAGGCGCAATCGAGGTGCCGTCGGCCAGTGCCGCGTCGAAGTCTCGAATCTTGTATTCGTACTTTTCGTTGTCGATGTTTTCTTCGCTGCCGGGGCGGGCGACGTTCTCGATCAGTTCATAGCCGGTGTACATGCCCCACGTTGGCGAACCGGTCGCAGCCAGTGCGGCACGAATCTTGTAGGCAGGCACTCCACCGAATTGCAGGTATTCGGTGAGGATATCGGGGGTGTTGACAAAGAAGTTGGGGCGGAAGAACGCGCTGGTCTCGTGCGACAGTTCGGTGAGGTAGTCGCCGAGTTCCCATTTTTTGTTGCGCCATGTGAAGTAGGTGTACGACTGTTGGAATCCTACGGCGGCGAGGGCGTGCATCATGGGCGGGCGGGTGAATGCTTCGGCGAGGAAAATGACCTCGGGGTGGGCCGTGTTGACGGTCCCGATCAGCCATTCCCAGAATTCGACGGGTTTGGTGTGCGGGTTATCCACACGGAACACGGTGATGCCGCGCGAAATCCACAGCTCGACGATGTCGAGCACGGCCTCGCGAAGCCCCTGCGGGTCGTTGTCGAAGTTCAGGGGATAGATGTCCTGATACTTCTTGGGTGGGTTTTCGGCGTACGCGATTGTTCCATCGGGGAGTGTGGTGAACCATTCAGGGTGCGATGTCACCCACGGGTGGTCCGGTGCGCACTGCAGCGCAAGGTCCAGTGCGATTTCGATGTTCAGGTCGCGTGCCGCGGCGACGAACGCCGCGAAATCGTCCAGGGTGCCGAGGTCGGGGTGGATTACGTCGTGCCCGCCGTGACGTGAACCAATCGCCCACGGGGAACCAGGGTCGCCGGGTTGTGTGACCAGAGTATTGTTGGGCCCCTTGCGGTTAACTTCGCCGATGGGGTGAATGGGGGGCAGGTACAACACGTCGAAACCGCTGGCGGAAATGTCGGCAAGGCGTGCGACGGCGGTGCGGAAGTTGCCGCTGACAATCGTGCCGTCCGCGCCCACGGTGGCTCCTTCGCTGCGGGGGAAGAATTCGTACCACGCGCCATATCCGGCGAGTCGACGTTCGACGCGGACCTGCTGTTTGCTGCTGAGAGTGACCAACGAGATGGGGCGCTGTGCTCCCAGCGCCTCGGTGACGGCATCAGAGTGAGCAGCGTGCACTCGCTCGGTCGCGGGAATGCTGGTGTCAGCGAGCACTGAACGGGTGTCCGAAAGGACCCCGGACTTCTTCGCGCCCCGACTGCCGAGGGCGCGGTCCAACAGTTCGACGCCGATCTGGCACATCAGTTCGCTGTCCACGCCGGCTGCGGTTTTGATCTCTGCGGCGTGCAACCAGGTGGCCCAGTCGTCTGCAAAGGATCGGATGCGGTACGTCCACGTGCCCTGAATGTCGAGGCGAACCTCGGCCCGCCAGGTGTCCGAGCCCCGAGCGGTTTCGGACAGTTTGATGGTCCGCTTGACCCCGTTGGGGTCGGTGA
>CALBMG010000077.1 GCA_937896185.1 uncultured Microbacteriaceae bacterium
CTGACCGTTGGTCGTGATCCAGCGCAGGCCCGCCTTGAGGCTGTCGCCCGTGCAGGCGTTGATCAGTGAAGGATCCACGTTCTTTGCGGACACCCGCCGCATCACATAATCCAGCGTGAAGGTGGGCACGAGATCGAGCTTTTGCTTCACCTCGAAAGGTTGCGCACAAATTCCCTCTGCGCCCACATGCATCTCGTTGTTGTAAACAGCGAGGTACAGCCAGCGTCCAGAAACCTCACCCCGCGCATACCAGCTCTGCTCCTGGCTGGTGAACGTGGTCGTGCTCTCCAGCTTGATGTTTTGCGTGCCCAGCGGGCCGACATTCGACGGCGAAAACAATCTGCGCATGTTCAACGCGCTGCTGTACTCGGCCACCCGCCGCATCGCACTGTCGAGCCCCTACTTCGTGCCCGACTCGTCACTGCGCTATGCGGTCACCACCGCCGCGCAGTCAGGAATCGAGGTGGACCTCTATGTCTCGGCCGCCTATGACCAACCGCTCGTGTTCCACGCTCAATGCTCGTATTACGAGGAACTGCTCGCCGCGGGGGTCCGCATCTGGTTGTACCCGGAACCCGAACTGCTGCACTCAAAATTTGTCATCGTCGACGACGACATTGCGGTCGTCGGATCGTCGAACCTCGACATGAGGTCATTCTCGCTCAACCTGGAAAGCAGCGTGATGTTCCACGGCCCTGCGGTCGACGAACTGCGTCGCATCGAGGACGGTTACCGCGATGTGTGTCACCCGTTGACATCAGAAGAATGGGGTGCGCGTCACTGGACCCGCACCGTCAAGGAAAGCCTGGCGCGACTCACCGCCACAGTGCAGTAGCGCCTAAGCTTCGCGAGAAATCGCCGTCATCTCGTCGCGGTCAACAACCTTGATGCGTTCGCGACCCACGGCTTCACCCAACGACTTTTCGTGTGCGTCCAGACGGTGCCACCCCTCGAGGTCGGTAAACGGGACACCGCGCGATTCCAGCAGTTCGACAACCGAGGACTCATCGGGGTGCGCAGGGCTCCACCACGATGCGGCGTCGTTGACGACATGTGACACGGTTTCCATGGCATCCGACTTGGTGTGACCGATGAGCCCGATGGGGCCACGCTTAATCCAACCCGTCGCGTACACGCCGGGCATAATCGAACCGTCGACTCCCAAGACCTGACCCTCGTGGTTCGGAATTACGCCGCGCAGTTCGTCGAACGGAATGCCATCCAGCTCGGAACCGAAATATCCGACAGCCCGATAAAAGGCCTGCACATCGACTTCGCGAATTTCACCGGTGCCACGGACCCCACCCTCACCGTCGGACTCGGTCCGTTCGTAACGGAACGACGACACGCGACCGTCTTTCCCGACGAGTTCGAGGGGCTGCGCAAAGAAGTGCAGGTGAACCCTGCGGCTGGCCTCACCCGTGGTGCGTTCACGCCACTGCGAGAAAATCTTGTCGATCACAAAGACCTGCTTGTTGCCCGCGATGGCGGCGCGAGCCGCATCGTCGTAATGGAAGTCCTCGTCGTGCACAATCATGTCCACGTCGCGCATTTCGCCCAATTCGCGCAGTTCCAGCGGGCTGAATTTCACCTGCATGGGGCCGCGGCGGCCAAACACGTGCACGTCGGTGACCGGCGATGCGGCGAGCCCCGAATACACATTGTCGGGAATTTCGGTGGGCAGAAGGTCGTTGGCGTGCTTCGCCAACATGCGTGCCACATCGAGCGCCACGTTTCCGTTACCCATCACCGCGACCGACGATGCCTCGAGCGGCCATTCGCGTGACACGTCGGGGTGCCCGTCATACCAGGACACGAAATCTGCGGCGCCATAGCTGCCCTCAAGGTTGATGCCGGGGATATCCAGCGGCGCATCCTTGATCGCTCCCGTCGAAAAAATAACGGCGTTGTAGTGCTGCTTCAGATCGTCCAGAGTGATGTCGGTACCGAAATTGACGTTACCGAAGACGCGGACCACACCCGAATCGAGGACCTCCCGCAGCGCATTGATGATGCCCTTGATGCGGGGGTGATCGGGGGCCACACCGTAACGGACCAGACCATAGGGCGCGGGAAGGCGGTCGAACAGGTCGATGGAGACATCAAACGAGCGCTCCTGCTTTTGCAGAATGTCCGCAGCGTAAATTCCGGCGGGGCCGGCACCAACAATAGCGAGGCGAAGTTTCATCTGGTCCTACAGTTCGCGGTGAAGCACCCGATCCGCAAAGCGGCGAAGTGCACGGGTGGGAAGAGTATTGGGAAGCATATCCAGTGCTGCGACCGCTTCGGCACCCCAGCGTTCTGCCGCGGCGACGGTGTCAGCGGTGTGGCGGCTGGCCTTGATGCGATCAATCAGTGAATCGAAATCTGCGGCGTCGGGTGCCGCAAGCGCGGCATCGAGTTCGGCGACCAACGCGACGGACTCCGCATCGGTTGCGGCCCGAAGACCCAAAATCGGAAGGGTGTTTACACCGTTGCGCACATCGGTGCCCTTGGGCTTTCCCGTCTTATCCCCGTCGAGGTCGATGACGTCATCAATCAGCTGGAACGCCACACCGATCTTTTCACCGAACGTGACGAGGGGTGCAAGGTATTCGCGCGGCGCATTCGAGCTGAGGATACCCAGTTGGGCGCTCGCCGAAATCAGGGATCCGGTCTTGTCTGCCAACACCTGGATGTAGTGTTCCACAGGGTTGTCGTCGGGTCCAGGGCCTGTAGTTTCATGCAATTGGCCCATGCAGAGGCGCTCGAAAGTGCGCGCCTGAAGTCGCAAAATCTCGTCGCCCAATTCCGACGCAAGGACACTGGCGCGAGCGAACAACAGGTCACCCGTGAGGATGGCGATGCTGTTGCCCCAGACCGTGTGGGCTGCCGGTGCGCCGCGGCGCAGATCCGCGTCATCCATGACGTCGTCGTGGTACAGGGTCGCCAGGTGAATCATTTCGACAACCTCGGCCGACAGCGCAATGCGTGGGTCGGATCGGTCGCCGTATTCCGCGGTCAACAGCGTCAGCAAAGGGCGGATACGTTTGCCCCCTGCACCGAGCAGATAACGGGCGGTCGTGTCCGCGAGGCGGTCGGCGTAATGGAGGTTCCTGTCGAGACCCGCCTCGATGGACGCCAATGACGAGTCCAGCCATCCGACCAGTTCGCGTTCCTCGGCGGATGCGGTCAACGCCGTCGACAGACCAAACGATTTGGCAATTCCGGCTGCTGTGCTCACGGTTACTCTGCTTCCGGTTTGGTGCCGCGGTGCAGCGCCACGACGCCCGCAGTCAAGTTTCGGTACCCCACCGACTCGAAGCCGGCATCCTGGATCCACGAGGCGAGCACGGCCTGACGGGGCCAGTTCCGAATCGACTCAAAAAGGTAGGTGTACGCGGCGGGGTTGGTGCTGGAAATTTTGGCCAAAATCGGCATGACCTTCTGAAGGTAAGCCTCGTACCCTGCGCGGATGATTCCCACCGGCGGAGTCGTGAACTCGCACACCACCAGACGGCCACCGGGACGCAGGACACGGAACATTTCCGACAGAGCCACACGGGGCTGGTTGACGTTGCGCAAACCGAACGAAATCGTCACAGCATCAAAGCTGTTGTCCTCGAACGGAAGCTTTTCTGCATCGCCTTCGATAAAAGACAGTTCGGGGTGACGAACTCGACCCTCGGCGACCATGCCGGCAGAAAAATCGAGTGCGGTGACGGAAGCACCGCGTCGGGCGATGGCGGCAGACGAAGTTCCCGTGCCCGCCGCAATATCCAGCACGCGATCGCCGGGGCCTGCACCCAACGCGTTAACCATGGCGATACGCCACAGAGCGCTGGTGCCCATCGAGAGAACCGCATTGGTGCGGTCATAGCCAGGAGCCACAACATCGAACATTGCCGCAACCTGTGCGGGATCTTTTTCCATATCAGCGCTCGTCACAATTAGTAGTCTATGCCCGTCAGGCGTAGCCTGATACGGTGACCGTTTCTCGCCGAACCCCCGTAACCATCGACACTCTGCCCAGTGCACGTTTGGGTTCGCTGCTCGAGAATGCCACCCCTGCGGCGCCCCTGTATTACCGTCACGGGGACACCGAAATTGTGGGATTGGGCGTGCATTCACGGTTCGTTGCCGAGGGACCGGATCGTTGTGCCCAGTTGAACGCACAGTGGAATTCGCTCGTTTCGAGCGTCGATCGCCGCTACCGCTCGCAGTTGATGGCGTTTGGCACCGCGGAATTTAACCCCGTCGGCGAGGCTCGTCTGATCGTTCCACGCACCACCATTGTGCGTCGTGGGCGCGAGGTGACAATCATCAGTCTGGGTGCTGGCGCCCCCGAGCCTCAGCGCAGAGCGCTGGGTGCAGCACCGGTGGTCGAATGGGAGCCCCGCCAGTCCGTGTTCCGTGAACGGGTCGATATCGCCGTCAACCGGTTGGACGAAGAATTCGGCAAGGTCGTTGTCGCCCGGGCCATCATGGGCTCGGTGACCGCACTGGGCGACGAGCGCACGCCGTTGGCCGCACTGACGGCAGAATATCCCGACACCCATATTTTTGCGGTCGAAGGATTGTGGGGCGCGTCCCCCGAAACATTGGTACGCGTGCGGGAACGCCGGGTCAGCGCACGGGTGTTGGCGGGAAGTGCCGCACGAGGCACCGACCCGACACGTGACGCCGAGGCCGCACGAGCCCTGGCGGCGAGCCCCAAGGATTTAGAAGAACACGCGTTTGCCGTTCGTTCTGTTGTCTCAGTTTTTGCCCGCCACTGTCGATCGGTAGTCGGTGCGTTGCACCCGTTCACACTTAAGTTGTCGAACCTGTGGCACCTGGCCAGCGATATCGAAGGAATCCTGAGCGCCAACACATCGATCTTGTCCATCATCGATTCCCTGCACCCCACGGCGGCGGTTGCCGGAGTACCTCTGGATCGCGCCTTGGCGACAATCAACGAGGTCGAGGTGTTCCCCCGCGAACGATATGCGGGACCCATCGGCTGGGTCGACGGTGCGGGGAACGGCGAATTCGCTATCGCCCTGCGCTGTGCCCAGTGGAACGATGGCGGAATCATCGCTCACGCCGGAGCCGGAATTGTGGCAGGGTCCAACCCCGAAAGCGAATTTGCGGAAACCGAACTGAAGTTCCGCCCCATCCGGTCAAGCCTCGGCGACTAAATCCCGTTGGCTGGGGCGTGGGGCAAGTCCACCTCGATGAGCACCGGTCCGGTGGTAATCGACAGCGCCTCGGTGAGCGTACCGCGCGTGGTCACTCGGCGGTATTCCCAGCCATAGGCCGCTGCCAGGTGCTCAAAATGTATTGTCTGTGGGGTAATCATGACCCGCTCGAAAACGTCGGCGCCCGCGGTTTCGGCGACCTCGAGGTCCTCAAAAATTCGTCCGCCATGATTGTTTCCCACGATGACTTGAATTCGGCCATCACCGGCGACCAACGAACCGGCGTCGTACACTGCGGCAAGGTCACCGAGCACCACTCGAGTCACACCGTGTGCGTCGATATCGGTGACGCGCTGAGACGCCCTCGCCACACCGATCGCGGTGGCGATTGTTCCGTCGATCCCGTTGAGGCCACGGTTTGAGAACACTTTCAACGGTTTGCCGGGGACCGACGCGTCGGCGACGCGCACCAGAGAGGACGCACCAAACACCAGACGATCGTGGGGCCAGGTGGCGTCCCACACGGAACGGACGAGCATTTCGGCGGACACGGTCTCGCGCTGCACGCCCATCTCGGTGCGCGCAAACTGGGAGCGGATTCGGTGGTCATCCGACTGCGACGCCTCGATGTCGACCGCAACATCGGGAAAAGCCTGGTCCAGCGCGACACGAGACCGTCGCGCCCACGGCAACGCCCACTGGCGCGCCAGTTCCTCGGTGTCACCGGACGGCACGATGTGGTCGACGACGAGCACACCGGGCCTGGGTCGATACGGGAAAGCTTCGGTGCCACGCACCACAATGACGTCGACATCGTCGGACTGGCACAGCACGTCAACCGCGCGCGACAGAGTGGGACGGCCCACGACAATCACCGAGGTGATCTGGTCGCGGAAATCAGGGTTCGACAACGCCTCGCGGTAGTTGACCACAAGGTGCGGGCCATAGTGTGCACCACTGTTGACTTCCGCGATCAACGGTGCGCCCAATTCTCGGGCCCACCGTTCCGCACGGGGTCCGGCGCCTGCGCCGGCGATTACGACGGTGCCCGCCATGGCGAGAACGTTGAGTTCACTGACCTCGGCGGTGATAGTGGGCAACGAGCCTGGGCGTACCGAACGAATTAACTCATCCGGGATGGGGCTCGACAATGGTTCACGGAACTGGGGGTTGATGTGCACGGGAATGTGCTGGGTCAACGCCGTCAGCAACGCTTCGTCCGCAACGCCAGTACCCAGATCGGGGATGCTCGAATCGGTGGCATCGAAATCCCAGACCCCACCGACCGCACCGGCAAACATTCCCGGTTGAACGGTGGTCTGGTTGCCACCCGTCGTGCGAACCTCGAGTGGGCGATCCGCGGTCACCACAAACATGGGGACACCAGCATGGTGGGCTTCCACAACGGCAGGGTGCAGGTTTGCCACCGACGAACCCGAGGTACACGCCACCACTGCGGGGCGACCGGTTTCGAGTGACAAACCGAGTGCCACAAAACCGGCAGTACGTTCGTCGACGACGACGTGAAGGTTCACCAATCCCGCGGCCTCGAACTGCGCTGCAGCCAACGCCAACGACTGCGAACGCGACCCGGGACTCATGACGACATCGGTGATGCCGCGAGATATCAGTCGCGCCAGAAATTCAAAAGACCAACGGGTCGACGGGGCCATCTCGGTCATCGCGGCGTGGGGCCCGTATCGCCCGCACCCGGGGTGTCGCCCCCATCGTTCGATTCGGACTGCTGATCCGAATCGGATGCGTCCGGCGAATCGATCGGGGGTGAATCGATTTCCGTGTCCAGTTCGCGCAATTCCTCTTCCAGCCGACGAATGCGTTCATCAACTGTTTCCTTGCCCAGATTGCGCATGAATTCGTCATCGTCGTCGGGACCCAGTGGCGCCGGCGTGGCAGGACGGCCACGGCCCTTGCCCAGGATGAACCACAAGATTGCACCCAGACCGGGCAGCACGACAATCAGCATGATCCAGATGGGACGGTTCAGCACGCGCAGCTGGGATTCCTTCGACATCGCAATGTCGACGAGCGCAAAAATCATGACGGCAATAACCGCCACAACGCCAATAACGATAAATCTGGTCACCTTTCGAGTCTACCCAGACGTCACCACGCTTTACGATGAGAGAATGAAACATCTGGTCATCTACAGCGCTGTGCGCATCGGAATTTTCCTCGTCGCGCTGGTCGCATTGTTGCTCATCGGTTTCGACTGGGTACTGGGTGCCGTCTTTGCGACCGGAATCGCATTTGCGTTGTCTGTTATCTTCCTCGGTGGCATGCGCCAGCGTGCGGCGGAATCATTGCAGCGCCGCATTGCAAAACCCACGCCGGATGCCGACACCGCTCACGAGGACGCGCAGATTGCTGCGCAGACCGACTCGGAATAACTAGAACGACACCGCCGCGGCCAGACCCACCGCAAACACCAGACTGGTCACCACCGTCAGTTTCAACGCCAGCACATAATCCTTCGGACCCGCCGCCATCGTGCCGATGAGCACGGTGGGGATAGCGAGGAACAGCGTCATAAACACAAACGGTGCGAGGAAAAACAGCAGCGAAAAGTATCCGAGAATCAGGTACGGGACAGCCACGAATACGGCGAACAGGACACGGGACACCCGAGGCCCCACCCGCACCGAGAGCGTGCGCTTACCCGACGCGATGTCCGTCTCGCGGTCACGGTTGTTGTTGATCAGCAACACGGCCATGGCAAAGAACCCCTGGGCCACACCCAGCAACACGCTATCCCACCAGATTTCACCGGTCAGGATGTAGGCGGTACCCGCCGTTGCCACCAACCCAAAGAACACAAACACGACAACCTCGCCCAAGGCGTGGTAACCATAGGGGCGTTTTCCGCCTGTATAGAACCATGCGGCCACAATCGACACGGCGCCGACGGCGATGATCCACCAGAAACCCGTAATCGACGCGACAGCGATTCCGGCGACACCGGCAGCGGCAAAGAACCCGATTGCCACCCGCAATACGAGCGCTGGGCTGGCGGAACCAGAACCTACGAGCCGCGCCGGCCCCACACGGTGCGCATCAGTTCCGCGGATTCCGTCGGAATAGTCATTCGCAAAATTGACACCGATCTGCAAGAAAAATGCGATGAGAATTGCGAGCACCGACAGCGCGATGGGACGGGGCTGCAGGAACGGTTCATCGGTGAAATCCATGGCGAACTCGGCGACACCAATACCCAGTGCGACGGGGGCGAACGCCAACCCCAACGTCGCGGGACGCGATGCCCGAATCCAATCCCCCACCGTGGCACGCTTCGGTGCCGAAGTCTGTGGGCGCGACGTGCGCGGGGAGCCCGATCGAGGATGCGAGCCCGGACGACCGCCCGACTTTTTCGTGGGATGCGTTTTCCGTGTTGACACTCTGCGAGTCTAATCCGTGAGCTGTTCGGCCAAATCGTGGATTGCCGCACGGTCAGGTTTGCCCGAGGCAAGCAGCGGAATGGGGCCGGTAATGAAGCGATAGGGCCGGTGCGCCTTGGACAATGCCGACTCAACGTGTTGTCGTACGGCATCACGATCTAATGGCGTCACCGACATGACCGCCGGAACTTGACCCCACGTCGCATCCGTAAACCACGTCGCAACCGCGGTCGAATCGATCTCGCGGACACAGGATTCCACTTCACCGAGCGACACCTTCACACCGCCGGTGACAATCACATCATCAATGCGACCCGTGACGGTGAGCACGCCGTCAACGACCGAACCCGAATCCTGTGTGCGGTACCAGCGGACCCCATCGATTATGGGAAATGCCTGTTCAGTACGGCCGGGCTCACCCCAATAACCGTCAGAGAGAGTGGGTCCGGACACATGAATCACGCCATCAAAACTGGCAACACGAGTGGCGCCGACAGCTCGACCGTCATAGACAACACCGCCGGCGGTTTCTGCCGAACCATAGGTGCGCACAATGGATAACCCCAGCCGCGCCGCACGCTCCCGTTCGGTAACGGGTAAAGCTTGACCTCCGACCAGAACCCGCAGGACAGGAAGCACCGATGCCCAATCGGTGGGACGCGCCTTGATGTCGTCCAACACCCGCACCAACTGGGCGGGCACCAACGATGTCAATACGCGCCCACGGCCCTCGCTGGCCGCACTGACAACCGCGGAACAGAATTCGGCGGCGACAAAATTTCCCGCAGGGACAACGGTCAGCCGACTGCTGTCGAGCACCGAACGCACCACAACCATCAGACCAGCGACATACCCTGTGGGCACCGCCAACACCCAGTCACTGTCGCCCACCGCATCACGCGTGGCCTTCGCCGACGCAATCAGAGCGTCACGCGACAGCATCACCCGTTTGGGCGAACCGGTCGACCCACTGGTCTGCACAATCGCGGCAACACCGTCACCGACCTCGTGTGGCACGCCCGCGGGAAGTTCACCAGAGTCGGTCACCCACACCGCCGGCCCACCCGCCAGGGCATCGGCCACAGCCGACGTTAACCCCGCAATATCCGAGGCGCGCACGGCGTGAACGGCAACACTCATGACCGCGAACTACACCTGCCAGGGGTACGGTGACCAGTCGGGTTCGCGTTTCCCGAGGAACGCATCGCGACCCTCGACGGCCTCGTCGGTGCCGTATGCCAACCGTGTTGTTTCGCCGGCAAAAACTTGCTGCCCCACCATGCCGTCGTCCACGGCGTTGAACGCAAACTTCAGCATGCGGATCGCGGTGGGGCTTTGGGCCAAAATTTTGCGTGCCCACGACAACGCCGTGGACTCGAGTTCGGCGTGGGGCACGACAGCGTTCACCGCACCCATTTCATAGGCCCGCTGTGCGTCGTATTCGTCGGCAAGGAAGAACACCTCGCGGGCAAACTTTTGGCCCACCTGACGCGCAAAGTAGGCGCTGCCGTATCCGGCATCAAAGGATCCGACGGTCGCATCGGTCTGTTTGAACATGGCGTGTTCACGGCTGGCAATCGACAGGTCACACACCACATGCAGTGAGTGTCCGCCGCCGGCAGCCCAACCCGGAATCACCGCGATGACGACCTTGGGCATGAAACGAATCAGTCGCTGAACTTCGAGAATGTGCAGCCGACCCGCGCGGCCCGCCTCGATGGTGTCCGAGGTTTCACCCTCGGCGTACTTGTAGCCGTCCCGGCCGCGGATGCGCTGGTCGCCGCCGGAACAGAACGCCCAACCGCCGTCCTTTGCCGACGGCCCGTTGCCCGTCAGCAGGATTACGCCGATCGTGGAATTCAGTCGTGCATCATCGAGCGCTCGATAGAGTTCGTCGACGGTGTGCGGGCGAAACGCGTTGCGGACCTCGGGGCGGTTGAACGCAATTCGGGCGATCCCACCGCTCACCGCGTGATGGTACGTCACGTCGGTGAAGTTCTCGGAGCCGGGCGCAGTCCGCCACTCACGGGGGTCAAAAATTTCGCTGACTGTAGTCATGGCTCAAGGTTACCGAGGGCGGACTAGGTTTGTGACATGAGCTTTCCCAACGTGAGTGAACTGTTGGCCGAATTGCGTGTGGTGGCGTTGCCGATGAAGGCCGCGTTCCGTGGGATCACCGTGCGGGAAACAGCGTTGCTGCGGGGGCCGAACGGCTGGGCCGAGTTTGCCCCTTTCACCGAATACGACGATGCCGAGGCCGCCGAATGGTTGCGTGCCGCGATCGAGCAGGGCTGGGGGCCACGAGGGGCAGTTGGCGAACGCGTTCGAACGAGCATTCCCATCAATGCCACGCTTCCCGCCGTGCCGGTCGAACATGTCGCCGCAGTTTTGGACCTCTTCGGTCCGTGCCGCACGGTCAAAATCAAAGTCGCAGAGCGTGGCCAGACGCTCACGGATGATGTGGCCCGCGTGTCGGCAGCCCGCGAATATATGGGGGCCGCGGGGCGCATCCGAATCGACGCCAACGGCGCATGGAACGTGGATGAGGCCGAGCACGCGTTACGCGCGATGGAACGATTTGACCTGGAATATGTGGAACAACCGTGTCCCAGCATCCCCGAGCTCGCCGAACTGCGGGGGCGCATTCACCGCATGGGGATCCCCATCGCTGCCGACGAAAGCGTGCGCAAAGCGACCGACCCACTAGAGGTTGCCCGCAGTGGTGCGGCCGACCTTCTTGTCATCAAATGTGCGCCGCTCGGCGGTGTGACGGCGGCGCTGAACATCATCGAACAAGCAGGGCTGCCCGTGATCGTGTCCAGCGCACTGGAATCCTCGGTCGGACTTGCCGCTGGCCTGGAACTGGCGGCACGGATTCCCGAACTGCAATTCGATTGCGGGCTGGCGACTGCCTCACTGCTGGCCGGCGATGTCACACGGGAACCGCTCGTCCCGGTAAACGGCGCCATCGAACTGCGGGACGTCGTCGTCGATGACGAACTGTGCGAACGTTATGCCGCCCGTGCCGAGCGCACCGAATGGTGGTCGCAGCGCATCACACGCGTGCACCGCGAGCTGACACGGCCGGTCTAGAGACCCGAATAGACGTGCAAGCCCTTGAAGAACATGTTCACGATCGAATAGTTAAAAATCACAGCGCTAAAGGCGACGAGTGACAGGATCGCGGCGGAACGCCCACGCCAACCCCGGGTCGCACGCGAGTGAATATACGCGGCGAACAGAATCCAGATAATGAAGGTCCACACCTCTTTGGTGTCCCAACCCCAGTAACGTCCCCACGCCTTTTCCGCCCAGATTGCGCCAGCGACGAGCGTGAACGTCCAGAACACAAATCCGATGACGTTGATGCGGTACGCCAACGATTCCAACACCGTTGCTCCGGGGAACGCGCGAAGGAACGCCCAGTTGCGTCCCGTCACAATTCCCTGCTCACGGAATTCCTGGAAAATTTGGGCCAACGAGATGGCCGCAGCCGAGGCAAAAAATCCGGTGCCCAATACGGCGACACACACGTGGATGACCAACCAGTATGACTGCAGCGCGGGGGGCAGTGGGACGACATCGACATAGAAATTGACGGTCACAATTCCCAGCGCCAGCAGCGCAAAGCCGGACACAAACGACCCCACGAATCGCACGTCACGCCAAATTTGCAGCCCAAGGAAAACCCCGACGAGTACAAAGGTGGCGGTCAGACCGAACTCGAACATGTTGGCCCACGGCACCCGGCCGGCAGCGATACCGCGGGTGACGGTCGCAAACCCGTGCAACGCCCAGCCCACAATCAGCAACGCCATGGCGCTGCGCAACCACCGGGTAGGGGTGACACCGGCATCGGAATCAGATCGCAGCGCAAGGTCAACGGTGAACAAAACGAACGACAGCGTGTACACGGCCATCGTGGAATAGGTCGCGAGCAACGACAGGGCAACGAGTTCAGTCATGACGTAATTCACCTTACCCGCGCGGCGGCGGCCTCGATCAGACGGTCAACAGATGCCACGAGTCGCGGGTCTTCGCTGCGCGACATGGCACCCCAGCGCAGGGTGGCACCCGATTTTGTGGGAGTGGCGATGACCCAGACGCGGCGGCGACGGGTACTGAAGCTGATGAGCAAACCAACAATCGCCAGTGCAGTGGACAGGCCGACCCCCAACTGAGTGGGGTCGTGCCGAATGTCGACACCGATAAACCTTTTCAGTTCCGTGAACTCGAGCGAACCGAGCCCGCCGGGAAGCTCCACCCGATCACCGAGCCCCAAAATGACTTTGACGTCCGTGTGGTTGCCGGCAATCTGGGTCATCGTGTCGGTGTTGAGCTCGAACACGTTCGAGGGCACACCAGCGTCGAGACCCAGGTCACCGGTGTAGACGTTGAACGTCACCGTGGGCAGGTCGGGGTTCGGGTTCGACGAGGTCAGTGCGCCGCTGTCGAGTTCGGTAGCTGTGGGGTAAAAGAAGCCCTTCATGCCAAGCTGTTCGCTCAATCCGTCGGGAACCTTGACGACTCCCACACTGGTGAGGTTGGCATCTTGGCTGAGGAACACCACCGGCTGGCTGAACACCACAGCGCCCTGGGCGTCACGCACGGTAATTACGGGCGCAAAGCCGTTGCCCAACAGATACATGCTCGAGCCGCCGACAGTGAGCGGGTCGTTGACCTTCAACACGGCCTCGCGCGAACCGGAATAGTCGGTGACGGTGACGTCGGCGGTGAAGTCGACGGGCATCCACGCGTTTTTGACCGTGTCGAGCTGGTACTTGGGCTCGAACGAGTTCAGCTGGACCCCATACGGTTCAAGGCTGTGTTCGTCAAAAAATCGACCCGGGTTGAACGACTCGTACGACGACAGCTGGTTGGTGAACGCCTGCCCTTCGACGATGATTCGCTGACCCGACCAGCCATAACCGCCGGCAAAACCGATGGTGAACAGGATTCCCACCAGCGCAACGTGGAAGACCAGGTTGCCGGTCTCTCGCAAGTAGCCACGCTCGGCGCGCAGCAC
The DNA here is from genome assembly GCA_937896185.1 of uncultured Microbacteriaceae bacterium. Classification (GTDB taxonomy): domain Bacteria; phylum Actinomycetota; class Actinomycetes; order Actinomycetales; family Microbacteriaceae; genus MWH-TA3. The sequence goes on from CALBMG010000077.1 coordinate 13,599, forward strand.
GTCGCCGTCACGAACGACCCGGTATCGGGCGCGACGCAGAACGGTTTCGGCGGACTGCAGGGCCGCATCGGCACCGTCCGGTGCGTCGACGACTCGGTCGAATTCGAGGCGCGCAAACGATGCGGGTGCCGCGGGTGGGTCCTGCCGCAGCACACGCCAGTGGTGGGCGATACGCGGAAGGATGCAGCCGATCAACGACACAAACAACAGCAGATAGATGGCTGAGAACCACGGCGAGCTGTAGGTGTCAAACAGCTTTACGGATTCGTACAGGTCAAAAAGTTCGGGGTTGTTGGCCTTGAACTGAGTGACGCCGTTCGGGTCACTGGAGCGTTGCGGAACCAGTGAGCCGGGAATTGCGGCGACCGCCAACAGGACGAGCAGCACCAGGGCAGTGCGCATCGAGGTCAACAGGCGCCACACGAATCGTGCGGTCCCCACAAATCCGATGCGGGGGTTCAGCACGGCACCACGGTTTCGGTCTTTGGTCGGGTCGCCCGGGGCGTCGAACGTAATTTCTTCGGCGAGGTCGCCGGGCTGACCGTCGATGCGATCAGCGGCCGAAATTTCGAGCTCGGAATTATCAGAGGAAGAGCGTGAAGCCACTGAATGTCACCCCCAACCACGAGACGGCGGAACGCCACAGGCCGCTGACCATCAGAACGCCGATGACGATCAGGATCACGCCACCCGCGACATTGATGGCGCGAATATGCCTCTTCATCCAATTCAGCGTCGCGGTGGCGCGTTGCAGCAGAACTGCGACGAGCACGAACGGCAACGCCAACCCCAGCCAGTACGCCACACCCAGTGCGGCGGCGCGGGGCAGGCTGGCGGAATCCAATGCGAGTGTTTGGACGGCGACGAGGGTCGGACCGATGCACGGCACCCAGCCCAAGGCGAACACGACACCGAGGAACGGGGCACCCCACACGCCCGCTGTGGTGCGCCAACCGGGCAGCACGTCACGCTGAAGGAACGGCAGACCGCCCATAAAAATCACGCCCATGACGATCACCACCACTCCCGAAACGCGCAGGATCAGGTCCAACCACGGCGTCAGCAGGAAACCCAGTGTGCCGAACACGATGGACAGCGAGATAAACACCACACCGAACCCTGCGACAAAACCGAGCATGCCCACCAGTGCACGACGACGGTCGGCGCGAGTGTTCGATCCCGTCAGGCTGACCCCGCCAACATAGGCGAGATATCCCGGAATCAAGGGCAGAACGCAGGGCGAAAGGAACGCGAATAACCCGGCAAGAAAGGCCAACGGCAGGGCGGCGATCAGTCCGCCCGAAAAAATGATGGAGCCGACAGCATCGGGGGTCACGAGGCCTCCGCCAGACGGTCATCGATCATGCCGCGCAGAATCGAAATCGCGGAAACTCGGCCCGAAATTCGGGCGGCAACCCGACCTTCAGTGTCCAGCACGAGGGTGACGGGCACGGCGTTGGGCGGAACATCGCCGGCGAATGCGAGGCGCACTGAACCGGTGCCCACATCAAGCACCGAGGGGTACGGCACCCCGAAGGTGTCCTCGAACGCGGTCGCGGCCTCGGCACCGTCGTACACGTTGACACCCAGGAACTGCACGGGCTGGCCTTCGTATTCCGCGGCGAGCGCCGCGAGGTCTGGGGCCTCGGCACGACAGGGCGGGCACGACGAGTACCAGAAATTTACGACGAGTACCGAGCCACGGAAATCGGCGGCCGACACAGGTGTGCCGTCGGTGAGTTCCGAATCGAACTCGATCGGTTCGCCTCGGTTTTCTTCGGCAATCACCGTGTAGGCGCCGTCGCCTGAAATGTAATTCTTGCTGTCTCCCTGGCGGAACTGCTCGGCCAAGTTGTCGGCGCCGCTGCATCCCGACAATGCCAGGACCGACACTGTCACCGCGGCAGTTACGAGCGTGGCAATGCGCCGCATCAGACTGCCCCCAAATCCCGTGCGCGGTTTGAGCCGCGCGGTTCCTGATAGTCCACCTCGACCAAATCGAAATCCCCCGCCGCCGTCGAATCCACGCGGAACGACGTAATCGACGAGAGCGCGCAGCGTCGGCGAGACGGGTTGTGCCACAGCGTCATGCGATTGATGCGGCGGTGCACCATCCAGATCGGCAACTGGTGGCTGACAATCACGACGTGGCCCGACGGCACCGAGTCGGCCGCCTCACGAATCGCCTCGAACATTCGACGCGCAATCGACGAATACGGTTCGCCCCACGACGGTCGGAACGGGTTCCATACCGAAAGCCACAGCCTGGGGTTGCGGGCAATGGTGGCGCCGCGTCGCAAATTCAATCCCTCGAAATCGTTCCACGGTTCGATGACACGTTCGTCGATTTCTGCGGTCAAACCCGTGCGGTCCTCCCACGGTTCGACGGATTCCCGTGCGCGCTGCAACGGGCTCACGACCAGCTTCACAACCTGCACGTCGGCCAACAATTCGGTCGAGTTCTCGGCGAGGGTGCGCCCAAAATCAGTGAGGCCGTACCCGGGAAGCTGCCCATAGAGGATGCCCTTCGGGTTGTTGACCTCACCGTGTCGCACGAGGTGCACATAGTCGGCAGTCACAACCCTCAGTCTACCTAGCCGACCTCGGCACGATTTCCGTTCCGTGGCTGGGTAAACTTGGGCACTATGACCACTCGTACCCGCGTTTCCGCTCTGTCCGCTTTGCCCGATGGCCCCGTAGAGGTTGCCGGTTGGGTTGATACGGTCCGTGACCAGAAAAAGGTCCAGTTCGTGATCCTGCGCGACGAATCCGGTGCTGTTCAGTTGGTGAACCCTGCTGTCCGTGAACTGGAAGCCGAGACCCCCGATTCGGCCGAGCGTCTGGCCTTGACCGAGACAATCTCGGCACTCAACGCGGGCACATTCATCCGTGTCACCGGCGAGCTGAAGGCCGACGAACGCGTCAAACTTGGCGGACTTGAAATCAAAATTTCGGGACTCACCGTCGTCACCGAAGCACAGCCCGAGCCCCCTATCGCCGAGGATTCCAGCGTGGACAAGCGCATGGACTGGCGGTTCCTCGACCTTCGCCGCCCCGACGCAAACCTGATCTTCCGCATCCAAACCACCTTCGAACACGCGCTGCGCTGCTGGTGGGTCGACAACGACTTCATCGAACTGCACACCCCCAAACTGATGGCATCCGCCTCGGAATCACGTGCCGAACTGTTCGAGATGGACTACTTCGACACCAAGGCCTACCTGGCACAGAGCCCTCAGTTCTTCAAGCAGATGGCCCAGCCCGCCGGTTTTGGTGCCATCTTCGAGATCGGCCCAGCATTCCGCGCCGACCCCTCGTTCACGTCGCGTCACGCCACCGAGTTCACCTCGGTTGATGCCGAAATGTCGTGGGTGGAATCGCACGAGGACGTCATGGCGATGCACGAAGCCGTCATTGTTGCGGGTCTCACCGCGGTGAAGGAAAAGCATGGCGACGCAATCGCCGCGGCCTACGGTGTTGAACTCGAGGTTCCGACCCTGCCGTTCCCCCGCATCCCCCTCGCTACCGCACACGAGATTCTGGCCGCACGCAGTTACACCGTTCCTCGTGCCGACGGTGACCTCGACCCCGAGGGTGAACGCCAGCTGTCCGCCTATGTGAAAGAAGAATTCGGCCACGATTTCGTGTTCGTCACCGACTATTTCACGAACATTCGCCCGTTCTATCACATGCGTCACGAGGGCAACGGCGAGCTGACAAACTCGTACGACCTCATTTACAACGGCACCGAGATTTCGACCGGTGCACAGCGTGAGCACCGTGTCGACGTGCTCATCGAGCAGGCCCGCGAGAAGGGTCTCGACCCCGAAGAGCTGGACTTCTACCTTGACTTCTTCCGTCACGGCGTGCCCCCGCACGGTGGGTTCGGCATGGGTCTCGCACGATTCCTCATGCTCATGCTGGGGCTGCCGTCGATCCGCGAGACGACCTATCTGTTCCGTGGGCCCAACCGCCTGCTGCCGTAAACAGTTTCTGTACGAGGCTCGTCCATGGTTTTTCCGTGGGCGGGCCTCGAACTTTTATATATAAAGAACCGGGGACGAATCCCCGGTTCTTCAGACCCCCTTCGAAAAGGTCACCTTCAGTATGTCACGAAATGTTCGCTGCGACGAACATAATGAGCAATTTTGACGAAATTTGGCCGAAAATTTGATTTCGAGGTGGCCGGAATCGGACCGAGTCCACCCGCTGCGACACCGATCCGCCGCACATATGGTGCCGTAAACGAGAGAAGTCCCCGAGCCGGAAAGCTCGGGGACTGCTGGCGGTACCGGTGGGATTTGAACCCACGGAGGACTTGCACCCTCACATGTTTTCGAGACATGCTCCTTCGGCCGCTCGGACACGGTACCGTCGTCAACTGTACCCCAAAGTACTGTGCAGCAAAAATCGACGATGTCGGCGCTCTCGCCTACGCTGGTCACATGGCTCGACTCACAACCCCCTTCCGTTGCACAGAATGCGGCTGGACCACCACCAAGTGGGTAGGACGTTGCGGCGAATGCCAACAATGGTCGACCGTCGTCGAGGTCGCAGCCGAAAACATTGGCGGGCGGACAGTCGCAGCTCGCGTCCCTGAATCTCGCACCGCCGTGTCGATCACCGCAGCCGGCGGCGTCCAGGCGGAACACCGCCCCACCGGAATTGGTGAATTCGACCGTGTCCTCGGCGGTGGAATTGTTCCGGGTGCCGCGATTTTGGTGTCCGGTGAACCGGGGGTCGGCAAATCCACCCTGCTGCTCGACGTCGCCAGTCGGGTTGCCCGCGCCGGAAACACTGTGCTGTATGTCAGCGCCGAAGAATCCGTCGGCCAGGTGCGGTTGCGAGCCGAACGCACCGGCGCCCTCGTCGACAGCCTCTATCTCGCCGCAGACACCAACTTGGGAACTATCCTCGGGCATATCGACAGCCTGAACCCTGCCCTGCTCGTGGTGGACTCGGTTCAAACCGTATCCTCGGACACCATCGATGGCATGGCCGGGGGTGTCTCGCAGGTTCGCGAAGTGGCCGCCACTCTGGTGCGCGTCGCCAAGGAACGTGGGCTCCCCCTCTTGCTGGTGGGACACGTCACCAAAGACGGCACCATTGCAGGCCCCCGCACCCTGGAGCATCTTGTCGATGTGGTCGTGCACTGCGAGGGCGACCGGCAAACCGCGCTGCGATTTGTGCGCGCCTTCAAAAACCGTTTCGGTCCCACCGACGAGGTCGGCTGTTTCGAAATGGTCGGCAGTGGAATCGCGGAAGTCCCCGACCCATCGGCACTCTTCCGTTCGGCATCACAGATGCCCGTGAGCGGCACCTGCACCACCATCGCCGTCGAAGGACGCCGGGCGATCCCCGTCGAAATTCAAGCGCTCGTGGTGCCCTCGTCGGCCCCGCAACCCCGCCGAGTAACCAACGGGGTCGATTCATCGCGCGTCGCCATGTTGCTCGCCGTGCTGGAACGTCGCGCCAAAATTCCCCTGCAGTCGGCCGACGTCTATGTGTCGACCGTCGGCGGCATCACCATCACCGAGCCCGGTGCCGACCTGGCCATCGCCTTGGCCATCGCGAGCGCCGCCCGGGACACCGCCCTGCCCTCGACACTGGTCGCCGTCGGCGAGATCAGCCTGTCGGGCGAAATTCGCGCCGTCACCGCCGCTGCACATCGCGTCGCCGAGGCACGCCGTTTCGGATTTATTACCGTCATCGACAACGAGGCCGTGCAGACCGCCGAAGCCATCCGTCGGGCATTCGCCCGGGGCAGCACCGCAAAGGCATAGTCAGGGCTCAGTCTCGTGGATTCGAGTGTTAGCCCAGCACCCGATACGTATAGGTCAATCGCACCGATGTGACCTTGATCTTTGCAAAGTACGAACCGATCAGACCCAGCTGCAGTCCGCCCGCGGGATCCACCATTTCACCCAGTGCATAGGTGCGGACACCCGGGCCGCTGATGGCAACATCCGAGTTCATGGCCGAACCGTTCGAGGTCAGCATCACACTCGACTGCCACGGAGTGCTGGCAATCGACAGGGTCGCCTTCACGGATACGGGAGCGTATTTCGCCGCGGCACGCACGGCCGACGGTGACGTCACGTTGCCATAGCAAATGCCCTCGTATCCCACGTGCCACATTTCGACATATCCCGACTCGACGACACACGCCGCTCCGCCGTCCACGTACTCGGTGAACACGTCACTGGCGCGCTTGGTCACGACCAGGGTGCGCGGTAACAGTTTCGCGGCGCTGACACGCACGGTCGACGTCTTGACGACCTTCATCGTCGGCGCCGCAGTCGACTTTGCCGTGTACACGATGGTGTACGTTCCCGGCTTGACCTTGCCCGCCACCTTGCCGTTCCAGGCATACTTTGTGGAACCAGTGGTGCTGATCGCCTTCGTTGCAACCACAGTTCCAGCCGAGTTCTTGACCACAATGGTCGACCCCGCAGCGGGCAGCCTTGTGCCGCTCGATTTCATGCTTTCCACGGTGATTAGCACCGAGTCCTTGTAGCCATCGGTGGTGGGGTAAATCGTCGTGTCGCTCTGACGGATATGCGAGGCCGTCACCCCGGTACCCGAACGCACAACCGGCCACGGCAGTGACTCGACGGGTTCGCCACCATCGGGCACGAAACGGTACACGGCATTCAGCGCGCAGTTCGAGTTCGGGCAATTCGCCAGAACCGTCGAAATGTTCACCGTCGCCGAAGTGGAGGGGTTCGAGCTTTCGTTCGAGGACCACGCGACAAGACCCGAGGCGGTCTGCAGCTCGATCACACCGGTTCCCGTAACGGAACCCAACGTGGTGGGGTCGACATAGTCGGCGGACAACGTGATCGAGTCGCCGATACCATCCAGTCCGTCCGTTGCGGTTCCCACAATCTGTGCCGATTCGCTCGACACGGTTGCCGTCGCCGTCACCGCTGAAGTCGCGGTCACCGATCCGGACTCTGCCCACTTGCCGGGGGCGTCACCATCGGTCACGTTGTTGACGGACCCGACACGGAACTTGTATGAGCTGCCAGGAATCAGCCCGCCCACAATCTGGCCGGTCGAGGCGCGGCGCACCTCACCTGACGCGGTCGCCCATGTTGCACCGTTGTCGTCGGAAATTTCCACGACATAGTCCGTGACGCCCAGCACGGGCAGGGCACGCGACGCAGCAACAGGTGCAGTCCACGAGAGGCTCACCGAGGTGCCATCGTCTCGCAGCGTGGCCGACAGGCCCGTGGGCCGTCCCGGAGTGATCCAGTCGAGGAACGCGGTTACTCGTGCAGCCATTCCGGGATACCCGGTGTTCGCGCAACCGTTACCCCACGAGGTGACACCCGCGAGCAGCCAACCGTTGACAGAGTTCACGGCATAGGGGCCACCCGAGTCTCCCTGGCAGGTGTCGGCAACCCCATTCGGCGCACCGACACAAATTTCGGTGATGTAATCCCAATCTGCTTGACCATACAGACCACAATCATCGAGCCCCGGTCCGCTGATGACGTCCAGTGTGGTCTTGTAAAGCTGCTCTGGATACGATCCCGCGCCGAAGGCCTGGTTTTCCCCCCAACCGGTCACCACAACGTCGGTCCCCGCAGCGGGCCAAGTGGCGGGGTCCACATCGAACGGCAGGTCAATCGCTGCCATTGTTGTGCCGTTCAAGGGCAACGGGTTCGTCAGGTGCACGAGAGCGATGTCGTTGTT
>CALBMG010000078.1 GCA_937896185.1 uncultured Microbacteriaceae bacterium
ATTCGCTCCGACGAACACTATGAGGATCCTGACTCGATGTATTACGACTATGCGGCAGCGGTCGGGTACTGGGGCGCTAACCAGAGCGCCCTCTCGGGAGCGCTCGATTTCGTGAAACGGACACTCGTGGAAACCGAATGTATGCCGGGAACGAAATTCAATTACGCGTCATACAACACCAACTTGTTACCCCTCATACTGGAGCGCATTACGGGGCGACCCGCAGCAGAGCTATATGAATCCCGGATTTTTCACAAAATCGGTGCGGAATATCCCGCCATCCTCAACGCCGACGCCAAGGGACTGCCCATTGTAGAAGGTCACCTGAATCTCACTTTGCGCGACTTCCATCGGTGGGCATACCTGATTCACAACGGCGGAAAAAATGTGGCCGGCGATCAAGTTATACCCGCCGAATGGGTCAGCGAAACACTGACGTCCTCCCCCAGCCGACGTTCGGCGTTCCGCGCCAGTGAATACGAGGGAGCTTTCCCTGGCGCCGAATATCACAACCAACTGTGGGTGCTGGATCCGGAACGTGGTATTTCGGTGATGCTGGGAATTTATGGACAGTTTTTCTATTCTGACCGCACAAACGACGTCACCATCGCCGGTTTTTCCTCATACCCAGATCTGGCGCCGCTGATGCTGACCGCGAACATGACGGAGCTTTGGGCCACGATCACTGCCGCAATTCTCGACCAGCTACAGTAGGTGCGAATGCCACCAACCGGCCAGCACACGGGCGGTTGCTTGTGGATCATCTTCGTTGGGGCAGTGACCGGTGACGGGAATTACTGTGATGACGGTTCCCAGGTCTGCGGCCATGTGGGCTTGCATTTCGTGGGGCCACGCATCGTCGTGCTCGCCACGGACCACGTGAATATCGAGCCCGGTCGCGGCGACGGACGACACGATCGAGGGTTCGCTCAACAAGTGGCGTGCGTGGGTGATGACCGACCGTTTGTCACTGGCATGCCACCGTGCAATCCGGGTGTCCAACATGGGCAGGTGGGCGTTGCTGGCGGCACGGTCGAGTTCCCAAAGTTCGGACATTGTCCCGTTTTCTAGTACGTCGATGTCGCGTTGCACGTCGGACCATTCGGGCATTCCGTGGGGGCCGCTGCAGAAAATTGTGAGCGAGCGCCACAGTTCGGGGTATTCCACGGCGGCGCGCTGCGCGACAAGCCCACCAAACGAGTGCCCGAACAGGTGTGGCTTGTCCAGCCCCAGGGTGCGGGCAATCTCGGCGTGGTCAGCGGCAAGCGAGGCGATCGTGTAGGCGTCAGCCCGGTCAGAATGATCCGATTCGTGCTGCCCGCGGTTGTCCGACGTGACGACCCGATAGCCCTCGTCCGCGAGCAACTGACCGATAAACGAAAAATCTTCCTTGCTGCCCGTGTACCCGTGAATCATCAACACATCGCCGATGCGCTTCTGGGGTTCGTACACGGTCACGGCGAGTTCACCATCGCGAATCTGGAGCTTCATTGCCACCCTCCTGTTTCGGAAATTCTATGCCGAGTTGAACGACGAGAGAGAGGACCGACTGTGCCGAAAAAAATTACGTTTTCATAAATTCCGTAATTAATGTAGGGTGGTCCCCGACATCAGGTCGAACACAATCACAGATGACACTACGTGACGTGACCCACCGCCCATGAATACGACGCCCCCCTATGAATAGCCTCCAGAAAATCAGCACGTCTCCGAGAACCGCCAAAGCCGCCGCAACACGCTGCCGTTTGCTCGCTTATGCCATCGCTGCTTTCGCTGACCGTGAATTCCACACCGTTTCAATCGCCGAAATTTCACGCGAGGCCAGATTAACCCCGCAAGCCGTATATCGATACTTCAAAGGCAAAGACGAACTTTTCCGCGCGGCGCTCGAACACGACGTCGAGACGCTGCAAAATTCCGTGCTGTCCGAAATCGCAGAAATTCCCTTGCCCACACTCACCGGTCACGTCTGGCGGGTCTACTCGAGCCGGATCGACGCCCACCCGCTGGCGAGAAAAGTCATCACCTCGCGGGACCACGACATGCTCGAATTCGTTTCTCGCCTGCCCAGCACTCTTGCGTTGTTTGACCGGATCAACACAGAACTAACCGCAGCACAACACCATGACGTAATACGCACAGACATCAACGTCGACCTGATCATGGAGTCGGCGAAATACTTGTTCTCGTTTGTGTCACTCCCCCTGCTCTGCGACGGAAAATACAATGCGCCCGAATGGCTTCGAGTCACCTACCTATTCACCAGCGCAATTTTTTACCCCATGCCCGACCTGCAACAGCCCGGCGGACTCGACGAGATCAACGCCAAAATGGCCGACCTCGCCGAAAAGATGGTCTCATGACGACAGCAGTAACAACGTGGGTTGATTCGGGGAACATCGGCACAGCCTCGGGATCGAACCCACTGATTGTGTTGTTGCACGGGTACGGATCCAACGAACGTGACCTTCCCGGTATCGTCCCGTGGCTGGGCGTCGACAACCCGTGGGTGTCACTCCGCGCACCTATCGGGCTGGAACACGGTGGGTTTGCGTGGTTCCCCATCACTACACCACTGAACCCTCCCTCAGGCGACTTGGATGCGGCAACCGCGTCAATCTGGGCGTGGCTGGATGAACACATCAGCGCCGAAGTACCGCTGATCGTCATCGGTTTCTCGCAGGGCGGAATGATGGTGACACAGTTGCTGCGCACCCGACCAGGCCGCGTATCCCGTGCAGCGGTGCTCGCAGGTTTCGCCACGGCCATTCCCCAACCCGGTGATGACGCACTCGCTGCACACAGGCCCGCGGTGCTGTGGACTCGAGGCCTAGCCGACATCGTGATAAGCCCCGAAGCCAACGACCGCACCCGTGAGATGCTCACGCAACTGTGCGAACTGAACGAACGCACCTACCCGGGACTCGGGCACTCGGTCGACGAACGGGTGCTCGCCGACCTCCGCGACTATCTCGCCTGATTTGCTTTCCGCGCACGCTTGTCATGAAGTCTTTGTTAGGACAAAGTGCCTAGACTGTGGGCATGTCGCACACACAACCCGCCGCCCTGCACCTGCCCGAACCGCAGCACCTCGACCCCGCCTCGGTCCCCAGCTTGCGCTGGGGAATTATGGGGGCTGCTGGCATTGCCCACTCGTTCGTGTCAGGCGTGACCCAACACACCACCCAACAGATTGTCGCCGTAGCATCGCGCACCCCGGGTAAAGCCGCAGAATTTGCCTCCCAGTACGGGATCGAATCCCACGACAATTACGAGGACTTGCTCGCGCGGGACGACATCGACGTCATCTATGTCCCCACCCTGCCATCCCAGCACCGTGACCACGCGTTGATGGCAATTGCCGCGGGAAAGCACGTCCTGATCGAAAAGCCCATCGCGTTGGTCCCCGCCGAGGCCCGTGAGATCTTCGACGCCGCCCGAGCCGCAGGAGTCCTCGCAATGGAAGCCATGTGGACTCGATACCTGCCGCAATACGACATTGTCCGCCAGGTACTGTCGGCAGGCACCTTGGGCGACATCGACATGGTGAATGTGAGCTTCTGCCAGGCAAACCTGGGCGCAGAACGCCTGTGGAAGAAAGGTCACGGCGACCCGTTTTTTGACATGGGAATTTACGCCGTCAGCTTCGCCCAAACCTTCCTCGGTAACCCGACCTCGATTACGGCACAGGGCATTCTGAACGCCGACGGAATCGAAGAAGAAGTCTCGGTGCAAATGCACTACGCATCGGGAGCCCGCGCCTACCTGCTGGTCTCGGGCCGCGCCGCCGTGCCCTTGATCGCATCAGTCGCGGGAACGAAAGCCCACCTGACGATGGGCCCGCAGTTCCCCATCCCGTCGAGCCTCAGCATCGCCGACAACGATTTCTATGCACCCGTCACGACCTGGACTGACGACACCGGTGTCGTGGGGCACGACGGATTGGGATTGCAGGCAACGCACATGGCCTCGTTCATCCGCGATGGACTCGTTGAATCCCCTTACGAATCCCACGACGACTCGGTCGCAAACCTGGAAGTGTGCGCCGAAGTGATCCGTTTGATCGGCGCGCAAATTCACTGAAGCCCGAAACGGCACTCTGCCCGGACCGGTGTCAGCGGAAGTCCGGGTGCGACTACAGCAGGTCCTCGGTGTCGCCCACCTGGTTGGCGCGGGCGCGGGCGAGGCGCATCAAGCTCGATGACGTGTTCGACAGGGTGCTGGTCTGCATTTTTGCGCCAAGGAACAACACGATCAGGCTGGCCTGCGGGATGCTTCCGTTAATGCTGGCAAACAACAGGTAGGCGAGGATAATCATGAGGCCCGCGTTCGCCATCAACGCCGAGGTCTCGCCCATGCGGATGCGGCCGCCGACAGCTTCCTCTGGCTTTACAAAGACTTTCTCTTTGCGGTTGTCGACGAACTGCTTTTGAACGCCCAGCTGCTTGCGGAAAAAATATCCCATGATCTGAACCGACGCCAACAGAATCAGGGTGTTCACGATTCCGAACTCCCACGAAAGCCACGCGAAGAACAGCATGAAGACCAAAAGTTTGGCAAAGTCCGTCAACGAGTTCGTCAGCTCGAAGGCGAGCGACCATTCCCAGTTCTCTTGCATGCGGTTGCGCTTCACGCCCTTGGCTTCGAAGGCGCGTTTGAAGACGCGAATTTTGTAGGTCTTCTGGAAATAGTGCAGGCCACGCATGACAATGAACAAACCAAAGAAGAACACTGCCTGAGTGACCATCTCGTCGGTCGCCATCGTGGAACCGTGCATGATGATTTCCGAGAACAGCTTGGCAACAAGCAGGTCGGTGATGGGGACCATGGCACCGAGCGCCACGAAGCTCATCACAATCCACGAATGACGACCTCGGGGGAACAGTTCGAGGAAGGTCCTGTGCAGTTGCCGTGCAATCATGAACATGGTGTGGATGCCACTTTCCTTGGGTGTCTGCCAATTATCCCAGAATCGGCCGCCCTGCTTGTTGCACACACGACACCGCGAGCGGTTCAGAGCCATCGCGACCGAAAAAACGCGATGGGGCTACCACCGGTATTCGGGCCGCAGCCGCAGAGCCGCGAACGGCACCCAACCCGTGCGCCCCGCAACCTTGGCGTACATTCGACTGCGAATACTGGCGATGACTTCAACCCGGGTGCCCGGAGGCACCACAAGCCCCCGGGTGGCTGTGGCCGTGTCCGTTACCGTCGTAGACCGGTAGGTAACGTACTGTTCCAGCGGATAGGACGCAAGCGTCACAAGTGGCCCCTCGAAATGTTCATAAATTAGCCGGGACAGCCGCTGGATGACAAACTTTTTCGCGTTGTACGAACCGATCACCGACACCACGTAGCTGGTTGTGGGGCCACGGACGATGGCCACATCCGCCTCGACCATTCCGGTGTCAATCTTTAACTGACCCGACTTAGATTCGACCACAGCCGCCACGTCGACGCCGCTCGAAATGCGGGCGCGCCAAATTTGGGCGAGCAGTAACGAATGCAGGAACGTCGTGCTGGTCGCCGACAACGCGGTTCCCGACTCGATTCTGTACAGCAAACGGTTGAGGTCGGCCGTCGAGGTGCGTTTCCCCAGATATTCGCCACGTGAATCGAGTTGAAGAAATGTGTCGGGGTAACCCTGGGCAGCGAGCTGCTGGTTAACCCAACGGTTGCCCAACTTTTCGCGGATATCGATCGAACAATAGTTATCGGACACCGAGATCATCAGTTTGAGGCACGTGTGCAGCGTGAACCCGGAAGGCAACACCGTGCCCAGCGACAGCACACCCCGGTCGACTTGCCGCAACGCCAGCCACGCGTAAAACAGTTTGATGGTCGAGGCCGGCTCGGTGCGCAACCGTGCGCTGATGGCTACCCCGCGTTCCTGTCCCCCCAATTCCTGCACGCTGACCGAGTACCGCCCCGGTTGTGTGGACAGAAACGTGCGCAGCCGATCTTCCAATGCCGAATCGAGAACAGCGGCCTGCGCGAAATCATCCTCAACCGGATCCGTGAAAGGAATTGCACCCGAACCGACAGGAAGCACGGTGAGGGCGGTGGCGAGAACCCCCGCCAGCAGGCCACGAATCACCCGAAACCGCGGCATGGTTCCGTTAATCCTCGCGAACCGGTAACGCGAGACGGCCGATCTGTTCCGCAGAGTAACCACAGCACCCGCCAATCATGACGGCACCAGCCTCGACCCACTCGGCAATCAGAGCTGGGCCGGCGATTGTGGCCTCGCTCGACCACGACTTCGACACCGGGTCCCAATCCTGGCCGGTATTGGGGTACACGACAAAGGGGATGTCCACCGACGCGGATTCCAGCAGGCCCGTGATCAGTTCGGGGCGAGTGCAGTTGATGCCCACGGCAATAGCATCGGGGTGGGCGGCGACCAGTGCCGCGGCATCCGCAAACGACTGGCCCGCACAGGTCTGCAGCCCGTCGGTGCACGAAAAGCTGAGCCAGAACGGGATACCCGCATCGAGTTCCGTGAGGATATCGAGGATGATGGCGGCCTCGACGGTGTCGGGGATCGTTTCGATCGCGAGCAGGTCGGGCTCTGTGTCAATGAGTGCCCCGAGCCGCCGCGCATGAAATTCGCGGATCACCGAGTCGTCGACGCCATAGTTTCCCCGGTATTCGGAACCATCCGCCAGCGATGCGCCGTAGGGGCCCACACTCGCAGCGACCAGAGTGCCTTCCGCCGCGGCCAACCTCGCGGCGACCGTCGACGCACGCAACGCATCGAGCGTTTCGGAATCCGTCCAGCCCCGCGCCGCACACCCCTCAAATGACAGCTGATAGGCGCCGGTGATGAGAATGTCCGCGCCCGCATCGACGAAATCGCGGTGAGCCTGTTCGATCGCTTCGGGGTTGCTGCGCAACAGCTCGCCCGTCCACAGTGACGTGTTCAGTTCGTGACCGCGCTCACCCAACGCCGTCGACAGCCCCCCATCCAGCTTGAGGACTGCGGGCTGGGAAGTCGTTTCAGAATCGGCGGTCATGCTCTCAGTGTAGGCGGGCGACCGGCCGGGGCCACGTCACGAAAGTTCACACTCCGACACGATCGACGGGAATTGGGGACGATGGAAACATGCCCGCATCGCCGTCACCACACGCAGCCACAATCGATTCGTTAGGGATCGAGTCGCGACTGTTTGCACCCCCCGCCGAATTCAGTGCGCAGGCCAATATCGACGAGGCCGAACTGCAGCGACTGCACGCAGCGGCGAGCGCCAACCCGATTGATTTTTGGGAGCAGCAGGCGCGCCGCCTCGACTGGCACCGTCAATGGGATTCCGTACACACATGGGAACCGGCCCAACCCGTGCAAGGGTCGGACGGTTCGCCACTGACCACGACGGAAGGTGAACCCGTGCTGAGCGTTCCCCGCGCGACATGGTTTTCCGGCGGCCAGCTCAATGTTGCCGAAAACTGTGTCGACCGGCATGTTGCGGCGGGCCGGGGTGACATTGTGGCATTCCATTTCGAAGGGGAACGTGGTGACCGCGAGACCGTCACCTATGCTCAACTGCAAACGCGGGTGGCGCAAGCCGCAAACGCGTTGACCGCACTGGGTGTGGTGAAGGG
>CALBMG010000079.1 GCA_937896185.1 uncultured Microbacteriaceae bacterium
CCAGATTCGCAGCATCATGACCGATGTGGACCACAATTCCCGCGTCGCGCAACGCGCGTGTCGTCGCCGATTCACTGCGGTCAGAACCCGTGACCGAGATGCCGCGACCGGCGAACATCCGAGCAATTCCGCTCATGCCGCTGCCGCCGATACCGACGAAATGCACCCGCCGAAGCTCGGGAGGTAACACAACAGTCAGGTCAGGCTTAATCACCTGTACAGCCTATGCGCCGTGCTAACGAATCGCGCGAAAGACAAGGTCAACGAAAAGTTCAGACCCGTCGCGGGTGCCAGCGGAAAGGGCAGCACCTGCCATTTCGTCACGTGCGACCGAATCGGCGAGGAGCGGAATGAGGTTCGCGCGCACCCATTCGGGGGTGAAATCTGCGTCCAGACACAAAATCCCGCCACCGGCCGAGACCACACCAAAGGCGTTATGCACCTGTTCGCCATTACCCACCGGGTAGGGAACGAACACCGCGGGAATCCCCAGCGCCGCAAATTCGGTGACCGTAGCCGCCCCCGAACGTGCAACAGCGAACTGGGCGGCGGCAAGCGCCAGGTCCATTCGATTGCAATACGCGATGGGGTGGTAGCCCTCGATGTGCGGGTCCACAAACTCGCGGGACTCGCCAACGGTGTGAACAATTTTCCACCCCGCGGCAACAATGTCCGCCGCGGTCTCGGCGATAGTCGAATTAATGCGTGCGGCACCTGTCGAACCACCCGTCACCAGCAACACACGATCAGTGGGCTCACATCCGAAATATTCCAAGGCGGCGGGCCGCGTCTCGGAAACATTCAATGTTGCGATTTCGGAACGTAACGGCATTCCAACACAGGTCGCTCCGGCAATGGTTGTGTTCGCAAACGCCACGGCGCGGTGCCGAGTTAGCTTCGCACCAATGACATTGGCGATCCCGGGTCGAGCGTTGGCCTCATGAAATATCAACGGAATTCCAGCGATACGGGCTGCGACATACGCGGGAGCAGAGGCGTAACCACCGAAACCCACTACAGCGTCGACACCTCGGTCACGAATCAGACGCACCACCTGCGACACAGCGACAACGAATCGCAGCGGAAACGCGAGAGCCGCAAGGTTCACGCGCCTCGGAAACGGCAGCTTTGCGATCGTTACCAGTTCGTATCCTCGCTCAGGAACGAGTCGGGCCTCGAGACCTTCAGCAGTACCCAACACGACGACCTGGTGTTCGCCGCGACTCCGAATTTCGTCAGCGGTGGCCAACAACGGGTTCACGTGCCCCGCAGTTCCGCCACCGGCCAGCAGGAAAACGCTCATCGACGAACCCCGGTAACGGAATGACGACGGTCGGCTTCCTCACTGCGAACTGCGCTGACGGCCAGTCCAACGGCCATCAAGTTTGCAAGCAACGAACTGCCCCCACTCGACAGGAACGGTAGTGGTACACCGAGAACGGGAAGCACGCCCACGACAACGGCAATGTTGATCAACGATTGACCGGTCAACCACACAAAAACACCGGTCAGGATCAGGCGGGTGAACAACAGGTCGTATTCGCGAATCATTTTGACCAACGTGACGCCCATGAACCCCACAACGGACAGCACCAACAGTGCGCCCAGAAGGCCCAGTTCCTCGCCCACGATGGCAAAGATGTAGTCGGATTCAGCGTGCGGCAACCACGACCATTTGGCATGCGAGCTTCCCGGACCCAGACCGAACACACCACCGGTGCCCAGCGCCCACAGGCCGTGCTGGCTCTGCCAACAAATTCCCTCGTAGTCTTCGACCGAACAGCCATTGATCCACGACATCACACGCTCAATACGCGACGATGACATGAACATGACCAAGAGGCCCGCGATAGCGGCTCCGATTCCGCCGATTGCAAGCCACCGTGAGTTCATACCTGCGACCAGCAGAATGCTGAAGATGATGAGCGCGGTCACGATCGTGGTTCCGAGGTCCTTACCCCAGATCACCAATCCGACCGGAATACCCACGGCGAAAAGCGCGGGCTGCCATTCCCGCAGATAGGTGCGCTCGTGCAACATCCACTCGTTCTCGGACAGCCACAGCGCTAACCACAAAATCAGTGCAAGTTTGATGAACTCGGACGGTTGCACACTGACAAAGCCCAGGTCAACCCAGTTGGTGTTACCGCCGTAGGTGATGCCCATCGGGGTGAAAACCAACAGTTGCAGGATGACACCAATCAGGATGCCCCACAGCGCGAAACGGTGCCACAGTCCACGCGGGAGCCGTGACATGAAGTGGAACGCAAACAGGCCCGCAATCGCGGCGAGGCTTTGCTTGAACATGTCCGCGAATTGATTACCGTCGTTGTTCAACCCGCTCGAAACGGCCGAGGCGGACAACACCATGCTGAGGCCAAACAGCGTGAGAAACACCACCGAGGCAACCAGCTGGGTCACATGGGGTGTGTCCACGGTGAACAGGTTGCGAATTCGTACGATGACAGAATTCTGCAGCTGACTCATTGGCCGCGGCCTGTCAGGTTACGCGCACACCCTTGAAACTGTCGTCCCCGGTCGGCATAGTCCACGAACTGGTCCATCGATGCTGCTGCGGGGGCGAGCAGCACCGTGTCACCGGGCTGCGCAAATTCCGCGGCCCGTGCGACGGCAGCAGACATGACATCGTCATCGTTGATTTCCGTGACCGGCACCGACGGAGCGTGCGTCGCCAAGGCGCGCAGTGGTTCCTCGCGGTTCCCCCCGATCACCACAACACCACGCAAACGGCTCGCGTGCGCTTGAACCAGCTCGTCGATCCGGGTGCCCTTGAACAGCCCACCCACAATCCACACAATCGAGGGGAACGCGCGCAGCGACGCATTGGCCGCGTGTGCGTTGGTGGCCTTTGAATCATCGACCCAGGTCACGCCGTCCGCTTCGACA
>CALBMG010000080.1 GCA_937896185.1 uncultured Microbacteriaceae bacterium
TTCTCGCGCGTGAGGTGGGCGGTACCGAGTTGCCGCGCATTGTGCAGTCGGTCGCCGATTCGGTGCGGGCCGAAGCCCGAATTCGCAACGAGGTGCGCAGCAGGCAGTCATGGGTTCGCCATGCCGCACGCCTCGGTGTGGCGGCACCGTGGATAGTGCTGGCGATGATTGCATCTCGCCCCGAAACACGGGATGCGCTCAGCAGCCCGACGGGCAGCGTCATCGTTGTCGCAGGTTTCGGCGCCACAGTTGTCGCATATTTCACCATGGCGGGAATCGCCCGAATACCCGAACAGAAACGCCGGTTGGCGGTGGTGGGGGAATGATGGGCCTCGGGTGGGCGTTCGTGGTTTTCGCGGGCGGGCTGTTACTCGTGCCGCGTGGCAGCGGGGATGCGCGAGTGCGGGCGATCGCGCGGCATGTCAGTGATGTCACTCACACTGTGACTGGCGTGGCGGCGGCAGGACGAGGTGGGCAATCCGTCGTGCCGTTGTTGGCGTCCGTGCTGGGTCGTGCCCGGCATCTCATTCGGTCGGTGGTGCGACGCCGTCAGGTGAATTCGGCACGTGACGAACTTCCCGTCATGTTGGATTTCGCTGTGCTGTGCCTCACTGCCGGTTTGGGGATAGTTGACACGCTGGCGCGGCTCGCGCGTGTCGGCGACGGTGTCATTGCGGGGGAGTGCCGTCGAATCGTCGCGTCTCACGAATTGGGGATCGGTCTCAGTGAAGCTTTCGAGTTCAGTGTGCGACGTGTTCCCCACCACGGTTGGGAGCGCGTGCTGGCCGCAGTGCGTGACGCGATCGAACGTGGAACACCGGTTGCTGCGGTTGTCGCGGCAATAGCAACCGAGGAACGAGAAGCGGCGGCACGGCGCCTCGTGGAATCGGGAAGCACGCGCGAGGTTGCCATGATGGTTCCGCTGGTTTTTGTTATTTTGCCCGTCACTGTGATCTTTGCGGTGTACCCGGGGCTGAGTGCGCTGTCGCTGTAGTTTGGTAAGGCCTGTATTCCTCAACGGAAGGGTCATCATGTCCCAGAACCACTCGACGCTCGGTGCGGGCACGTCCTCAGAGACCCGACGGTGGCACGGTGTCATCATCGGATCATTCATTGTGCAGGGTTTTGTCAGCGCGTCGATTCTCGTGCGGTTCCCGCAGGTGACCGAAATGCTGGGTATCACCACCGCCGAACTGGGTGTGTTGTTGTTTGTGGGCGCTGTCGGATCGCTTCTTGCGTTGAGTCTGATTGGTCGATTTATTTCGGCTCGAGGCACGAGGATTCCCGTGGTGTGGGGCACACTGATTCTGATTCTTGCCCTGATTGTCGAAGCCGTCTCGATTCAGTCGGGGTCGACTGTGGGTTATGGAATCGGATTATTTATTGCAGGATTTGCTGTCGGGGCGGCGGACGTGGGCATCAACGTGGACGGTGCCGAGATTGAATCGCGCCGCGGCCGTTCGACTCTGCCGCGCTTGCACGCCGCGTATTCGGTGGGCACCTTGGTCGGCGCGGGCGTGGGAACCCTGTCGATGGTGGTGGGGTTTCCGCTGGTTGCACAGGTCACCGTCTTAGCGGCGTTGTCACTAGTTGTGCCGGTCCTCGGATTTCTCTGGGAGCCCGACGGAATCGGACGGGAAGTCGCGGCAACAGACGACAGTTCAGAAGCAGAATCCGGGCGGGGGTTGTCGTTCGTCTCTCCCTCACTGGTGTTCCTGGGCCTCGGAATTTTTGGAATGACTCTCGCCGAGGGCGCGTCAAATGACTGGTTGGCATTGACGTTCTCGCACAGTTTTGGACAGTCGGACACGATTGCTGGCCTGTCCTATGTGGCTCTGTTGGTCACCATTTCAGCCGTACGGTTTTGGGGTGGAGCGTGGGCCGATCGGTTCGGTCGTGTTGCGACCCTGCGAGCGCTCGCGCTAATGGGGATCGCGGGGCTGCTCACAATTGCGCTCTCGGTCGATGTGCCTATCGCGTTTGTTGGTGTTGTGTTATGGGGCGCTGGTGTTGCGCTGGCCTTCCCGTTATTCATTTCTGCAGCGGGTGAGATGCCGAATCCCGCGCGTACCGTCGCATTTGTGACCACCTGTGGTTATGCGGCGTTTTTGGTGGGTCCTCCGCTGTTGGGGTTCGTGGGGCACGCCATTGGAATGTCGAACATGTTGTGGGTCATTACGGCGTTCCTCGCTGTGTCGTTTGTAACCGCGGGTGCCGCGCGACGCAGATAATCAGGTGAGTGTTGCGGTTTTGGCCCATGTTGCAATATCTCGGTAATAAAAATATGCTCAAGGTATTAACTCCCACGTTCTCGATTGAGACCGTGACACAGTGAGGCACCTTCGTGAGCACCCCCGGCAACCCCCGAGTAGTACCCGAGTACACCATTACTCGGCACAGCGACTCGATGTCGTTCACGGTGTCGGGTGAAGCCGGTTCCACATTCCGGGTGAACAATTCCGAGGCCGACGAGGTAAAAATTTACCTCTTCGAACACAACCTTGATTTTGTTGATGGTGCCAACAGCTCGGTTAATTCCGGTTTCATTTCGATTGGCGCATACGGCTTCGCCGTGTGTCGCCTCTTGGTCAACGGTTCGGCGCCGGTTGTATCTCGCTCGGGCAGACTTCCGCTGACCGGTGCGATTCGCACCATCGTGGCTCCGCAAACGAGCACTGTATTTTTCCACCCCAACGGAGGCGCGGGGGACATGCCCGCACAGACGGCACACGCTGATGCCATTCTTGACGCTAACGGCTACAGCCGACCCGGATTTGTGTTTACGGGGTGGAATACCCGCGCCGATGGCTCGGGTCAACGGTTTGGCAACCGCGCTCAATTCCCGTTTAACGCGGACTCGTTCCTGTATGCCCAATGGCGCGCGCAGCCCCAGAACGGCGACGAATGGCTCGTTGATGCCATCGAGCCCAGCCCCAACGAGACCATCGCCAAGTTCCGGTACGTGGCGCAATCGGGTTTGAGCGCGATTCGCCGAGGCCTGACGGGTCAGTAGCTCGCGCCGCTTAGGCCAGTGCTACAGAATGGTGTGATGACTCAACGCCGTTTGCTCGCCGCCTCGATTCTGCAGGGTATCGCGGTCGTCATTTCCCTTTTTGGATTGTTTGATCCGTTGGAGGGTGGGGTTGCACTTCTGGCCGTCGGTGCAATTCTGGGTGCCGTATGGTGGCTGAGTCGCATCACGATTCCGCGATGGTACTGGGGTTTGTTGGTTGGTTCTGTCGCTTTGGCTGTCCTCATCATCCTCGTGATTGGGCTTGCCGGTTCCGAGGCCCAGCAGTCCGGGTCCGCTGTGCACACGCAGATCCGCGTCGCCGTGTGGTTTTATCGGGCGGCAGTCTTTGGTGTTGTTGCGGGTGCCACAAATTACCTGGGCCGAGTCATCGCCGCGTACCGGGATTAATCCGTGAACGAGGCCGCTGCCATTGCCGCCATCGCTGTGGCCATCACACTGGGAATCATTAGTCCCGGCCCCAGTGTGCTGATGGTCGCGTCGACCAGTGTCTCGCGTGGTCGTTCGGCGGGTTTGTGGGCTGCGTTGGGTATGGGGTTTGGTGGTTCGGTTTTTGCTGCCAGCGCTCTGGTGGGTCTGTATGCGGTGTTGGCCGCAGTGCCGTGGTTATTCGCTGCCCTCAAGGTCGCCGGCGGTCTTTACCTTGCCTATATCGGTTTCCGCATGTGGCGGGGTGCGCGCAGCCCGATGACGTTCGAGCTGGGTAGTGCCTCGGACCGTCGCCCGATGTGGCAGGCAATCACGACACAAATTAGTAACCCCAAGGCGGCCATCATTTATGGCGGAGTCTTTTCCGCCCTGATGCCCGAGAGTCCCAGCCTGTGGTTCTATGTCGTCATTCCGCCACTGCTGTTTTCGCTTGAGGTGCTGTGGTACGCGGTTGTCGCACTGGTGTTTTCGAGCTCGGGCCCTCGGGCTGCCTATGCCCGCGCAAAGGCGGCAATCGACCGTGTCGCATCCGTGGTCATGGCGGGCCTGGGTCTGCGCCTGGTGGTCAGCGCCTGGGAATAGAAACAGGGCCCCACGTTTCCGTGGAGCCCTGTCGCCGTTGTGGTTACTTGCTGGAGTGCAGCGCGCGGATCTTGGCGGCTACCTCGATTGCGTCGCCCTGGGGCGATCCCGACTTCTTGTCGGGGCGTGCAATCACGAAGTACAGTGCGCCGAGGACGAGTACTGCGCCCAGACCGATGTGTACGACGTAGTCGGTGGCGAAGTCACCACTGGCGCCGGGCAGGGTCAGGTTGTAGATGGCCCAGATGCCGTATGCCAGTGCGGCAACGTTGACCACGATGCCCCAGCCGCCGAGGCTGAAGGGGCCCGCGGGCTTCCAGCCCTTGACGCGCTGACGCAGCGATGCGAGAACTACAG
Source organism: uncultured Microbacteriaceae bacterium (assembly GCA_937896185.1). GTDB lineage: Bacteria > Actinomycetota > Actinomycetes > Actinomycetales > Microbacteriaceae > MWH-TA3. The sequence goes on from CALBMG010000080.1 coordinate 4,400, forward strand.
ACTGGAACGCGATGTAGATGCCGAGTACGGCGAACATCGTGATCGGCAGCAGGGTTGCAGGGTTCACATAGATGACACCGCAGAGCACCATGGGGACAACGCTGGCGACGATGAGTGCGTTGGTGGGGACCTGCGAACGTGCCGAGATCTTGTTCAGCCATGCGCTTCCGGGCAGCATTTCGTCACGTGCGAACGAGTGCAAGAGGCGGCTTGCGGCGGCCTGGAGGCTGAGTACACACGAGATGAATGCCATCACGGCGACGATGAGGAACAGGCGCATGCCGGTCTCGCCGAAGAGTGCGGTAAGGATTGCGGCAATCGGGTCGGCTTCTTCGCCGGCGACGATTGCATCGAGGTTGGGTGCTGCGAGCACGTATCCGACATAGGACATGAGGGCCGAGACGCCACCGACGAAAATGGTGAGGTACATGGCGCGGGGGACCTGGCGTGCTGCGTCCGAGACTTCTTCGGCAACGTCGCCGCAGGCCTCGAAGCCATAGAACATGAAGAGACCGACGATGGATGCGCCGATGAACGCGGTCATGTAGTCCTCGCCGCCGTTCATGAATCCGTCGAAGAACACGCTGATGTCGTTCTTGCGCTGGAAGATCAGCAGGTACAGACCCAAGCCGACAACACCGATGAGCTCAGCGAACAGGCCGATGCGTGCGATTCGCGACAGCATCTTCGTGCCGCCGAGGTTCAGCAGCAGTGCGATGGTCAGAAGGCCGAGTGCGAGCAGCAGGGTGATTTCGGGGGTGACTTCGGTGATTCCCAGCACGTTGGCGAGGAAGATTGTGCCGTATTCGGCGACCGAGGTGATGGTCACGATCATGGCCCAGACATAAATCCATGCGGCGAACCATGCGGACTTTGCACCCCAGAGTCGGCGCATCCACGGATAGATGCCTCCGGCGATGGGGTACTGGGATACGACTTCACCCATGACGAGGGCGACGAGCAGCTGTCCCGCTCCAACGATGAGGATCCAGAAGACCGAGCCGGGGCCGGCGGTTGCGAGCCCGAGGCCGAAGTACGCATAGATTGCGACGAGCGGCGAGAGGTAGGTGAAGCCCAGGGCGAGGTTTGCCCACAGGGACATAGAACGGTGATACGTGTCGCCGTGTCCCAGAACACTGAGGTGTTCTGAGTCGCCGAGTCCAGCCTTGGCTGTTCCGTTGTCAGACATTGTGACCTTTCATTTGGGAATCCGAGAGATGCCCGCAGTCCGAAAAGGACTTTGGTCCTGCACCTCTTTGTGCTGTTGGAACAGTAGCGCGGTTTTTACCTCAGTGCTAGAGGATTTACGGAATTAATTCGTGTCGTGTTTTGCGGGTGTGTCGTGCGCCAGGGCGTAAACCTTGCATTTAAGCGGATTTTTAGGCACTGGGAAAAATAAATCATTCAGTATTGCAGTTTTTATGGAACATGTGTTAGACATACGTAACAACTTTCGAGGCCACCATCCCGGACTCGAACGGCATGACCGAACGAAGAGGTTCCACCATGAGCAGCACGACCGAAGCACCATACTTCAACATCTCAGACCCCGCCTTTGCGATGCACTCGGAAGAGGTCCGATCCGCTCGTGAACGAAGCTGGTACGCGCGCACCAACTACGGCATCGCCGTCCTGAGATACGCCCAGGTCAGCCAACTGCTCAAAGACCAGCGACTCAGCCAGGGCAGTGGCCAATGGCCCGCACACAATGGGGTCCACAGCGGACTCTTCTATGACTGGTGGACCACCTGCCTGCTGGTGCTCGAAGGCGAAGACCACCACCGCATCCGCCGACTCGTCAACCCCGCCTTCGCGCCCCGACACATCGAACCGTTGATTCCGAGATTCCACGAGCTCGCCG
>CALBMG010000081.1 GCA_937896185.1 uncultured Microbacteriaceae bacterium
GTGATGACACCGATCTCGTATTCCGCACGGGCCTTGACCTCGTCCGTAATGCCCTGCGGGTATCGACGCTCGAGCCCCTCCCACACCTCACGCACGAACAGCGTGTCTTCGGTTTCGCCCTCGGGCGCCGGGAATCGGGGCATGTAGTTGGCGCTGGTGTCAAACGTGACATCACAACGTTCCGCAATTAACAGAGTGTTGTCACACGCCTCGGGCAGGTCACGGAACAGCGAACGCATTTGCTCGGAGCTCTTCAGATAAAACTCGTTCGAACCGAACTTAAAACGTTGAACGTCCTCGAGCTTCGAACCGGTTTGCACACAGAGAACAGCATCATGACTAGCAGCGTCGTGAGAGTGCGTGTAATGCAAGTCATTCGAGGCAATCAGCGGGATGTCGAGGTCCTTGGCCAACTGCAGCAGGTCCATCATGGCCCGTTTTTCGATGTCAATACCGTGGTCCATGATCTCGACAAAATAATTGTCGCGACCCAGGATGTCGCGCATCTCGGCGGCCGCCTGTAGGGCCAAATCGTATTCGCCACGTCGGATTCGGGTCTGAACCTCGCCGCTCGCACACCCCGTTGTCGCAATCAGCCCGCCGCCGAGCTCCGCCAAAATTTCACGATCCAGTCGGGGCTTCTGGTAGTACCCCTCGAGGTATCCCGCGGAGGACAACTTGAACAGGTTATGCATGCCCTCGGTCGTTTCCGCCAGCAACGTCATATGCGTGTATGCACCAGCGCCCGACGTGTCATCTTCGCCGCCGTCACCCCAACGCACTGGTTTCTTGTGAAAACGCCCCTCGGGCGCCACATAAGCTTCGAGACCGATGATGGGCTTGATTCCCGCCTTGGTGGCCTTCTTCCAAAATTCGAAAGCACCAAACATGGTTCCGTGGTCGGTAATAGCGATCGCGGGCATCTCCAGACGCACGGCCTCGGCAATGAGTTCATCGATTCGTGCGGCACCGTCCAACATCGAATTATCGGTGTGTACGTGCAGATGTACGAACGAATCGGCCACAAATTCTCCTTGCCTGGCTATTCAGTTTACGCAGGTCCCAGCCGATTGAAGGGCCGACGCTCAGGACGCGTCGAGGATGTCCAACGCGTTCTGCAAATCCTGGGGGTATGGTGCCGAAACATCCATAATTTCGCCCGTCACAGGGTGTTCAAACACGAGTCGCACAGCGTGCAGCCATTGCCGTGTTAGACCCAAACGAGCCGCAAGTTTCGGATC
>CALBMG010000082.1 GCA_937896185.1 uncultured Microbacteriaceae bacterium
GACGTCGACATGACCAAGTGCCAGCACTACGGTCAGTGCGTGTTCGAGGCACCCGAAGTTTTCCGCCTCAACTCGGACGACAAGCTGGAATACACCGCAGAAGCAGACGACTCGGAACGCGGCAACGTCGAAGCCGCAATCGACATCTGCCCCATGCAGGCGATCTTCATCGTCGACTAAGACAATGAGCGACCCCGTCATCATTGTCGGAGCCTCAATGGGTGGGCTCCGTGTAGCCGAAGCACTGCGACGTGCCGGCTACACGGGCCCCATCACCGCCTTCGGTGATGAACCTTACCCGCCCTACAACCGACCTCCCCTGTCCAAAGAAGTCCTCGCGAACGATGTTTCGCTTGAGGCCGTGCAGTTTCCCCAGCGCGAAGCGACAGCGGACGTCAATTGGATTCTTAACACCCGCATCGAACGTGCCGACCTGGACACCAATTCGGTTACCGACGAACACGGTCGCAGCCACAGCTATTCGGCACTGATCATCGCCACCGGAATTCGATCCAAGCGCGCCGAGTGGGCAAACCCCGTCATGAACGGACGCCACGCAGTCCGCAACCTTGACGACGCCATCGCCCTGCGCGCGGCTCTTACGCCCGGCGCAAAGGTTGTCGTCTATGGCGCCGGATTCATCGGGTGCGAAACCGCCGCAACCGCCCGCAAGTTGGGGTGCGATGTCACCATCGTTGCACCCGGTGTCGAACCCATCGCCCGCTACCTGGGACTCGATTTTGCTCGGTGGGTGCGCGCACGCCACGAAGAAAAAGGCACCGTGCTGCGCATGTCCAGCCGCATCGTGGACACGCTCGGCGAGCACCACATCGACGGCGTTGTGCTGGACGACGGAACACGCCTCGACTGCGATGTGCTGATCGAAGCCATCGGGTCCATCCCCAACGTCGAATGGCTGGCCGGCAACGATCTGGACCTCAGCGACGGTGTGCTGACCAATGGGGCCATGCAGGCGATTCGTATGGACGGATCCGCCGTCTCGAACGTCTTTGCGCTCGGAGACGTTGCACGATTCCCCAACCCGCTATTTGATGACATCGAACGTCGGGTTGAGCACTGGAACATCCCCACCGACACCGCCAAACGCGTGGCACAGATCGTCGCCCTGCAGCGTGCGGGCGACGACACATCCGAGGCCGTTGCCGCACGATTCGCGCCGGTGCCCTCATTCTGGTCCGATCAGTACGACATCCACATGCTCGCCTATGGAATCGTGGGCCTTGCAAACCGCAGCGAACTGTTGCACAACACGTTCGATGACGAAGAATTTGTGGTCGGCTATTACCGCGACGACGAACTCGTCGGAGTCTGTGGAATCGGCATGCGCAATGTCGTGATGGGGTACCGGGCCAAAGTCGGCCGCACCGCCTAATTGCAGCTGCGACGCCGCGGCGACCACGCGAAAGGCAGAATAGACACCATGAAGGCACTCGTCATCCAGCACGACCACATGACCCCCGTGGGTTTGGTCGGTGAACGACTCATCGAACGCGGATTCGAATTGGATGAAATCCTCGTCGTACCCGAATCGTCCTACCACCAACCCAACATCGCCCGGGAATTCCCCGACTTCCGCGACTACGACCTCCTGGTCCCCCTCGGC
>CALBMG010000083.1 GCA_937896185.1 uncultured Microbacteriaceae bacterium
GCCCAATGCGGTCATTGCCTCGCGCATGGTGGCGAGGTCAACGATGCAGGGAACGCCGGTGAAGTCCTGCATGACCACACGTGCGGGGGTGAACTGAATTTCGGTGTCCGGCTGTGCGTTCTGATCCCACGCACCCAAAGCGGAAATCTGGCTCGCCGTGATGTTGGCGCCATCTTCGGTGCGCAACAGGTTCTCCAACAGAACCTTCAGGCTGAACGGAAGTGTTTCGTGACCCTCGACCGCATCGATGCGGTAGTAACGGTAGTCATTTCCTTTTACGGAAAGGACGCTCTCGGATCCAAAAGTATTGATGCTACCCACAGGTACTCCTCAGTTTCGTACTTTGATTCTATTGCGTTTCTTCTGCACCACTGTGTGGCTCGCCTGAGGGTGCAGCGACAAAGACGCCCTGCAAAAGGATCCAGGTAATCCAGAGCATGAGGGCGTATAACGGAAGGCCCAGCAGCAGTTTTGCCGTAGCCAAGAGCTCGGTTTGTGAACTGAAATAGAGTGGCAGTTCCACAATCAGTCGGATTCCGAAAACTCCCACCCAGCCGATTGAGGCCAGCAGTGCTCGACGGAATTTGAGCGCATCGGTCCGCCATGATGCGTGCGACGTGACCGCGCCGGCGATGACTCCGACGATGGGGCGTCGGGCGAGAATCGACACACCCACGACCAGCACGCTGACCGCGTTAATGATGAATCCCGTGATGAAGTTATCCTCGGCGCGTCCCGAAATCAGGGCTATTCCAGCTGATAGAGCGATCCCTATCGCACCCGAGACGGCAGGACTGATGTTTTCGCGTCGAATGAGCCGAATCACGATGAACATACCCGCGATGATCACGGGGGCAAGCACTGACGGTTGCAACGCAGATGTCACCGTGTAGACGATAAGAAACGCGAGTCCAGGGACCACCGATTCGATAAGGCCCCGAATTCCACCGATGGCGTCGAAAACATGGCGAGCCCCAATCTGCTCCCCCGGCACCAATCGAGACCACGACGACGAACGCACTCGTTCCGTTGGTGCGGTGTCCGAGTTTTCCCGTTCAGGGTTTGCCATGATTATGAACCGGGCTGTTGCGGCACTCGCATCGCCAAAAGTTCACGAGGGGGCAAAGGCTCGGTGCCACGGGACACGATGAGCGAACGGAATACGTCCTCGATGGCCTCGCCTGCTTCTCCGCCCTCCGCTGCAGGGCCAGAGATCACTCCACGCAGGAACCACTTGGGTCCGTCAACGCCCACGAATCGAACATGGCGAGGCTCGCCGTCGGCAACGGGAACGCGGGCATCAAGTTCAGGACCAAATACACCCTGAGTGAGGCTCGAGGATCCGCCTTGCTTGGCAAGCTGGTCGGCCACCTGACCTCGGATTTCATTCCACAGACCCGTCGATCGAGGGGCCGCGAATACCTGGCACTGTACCGTCGAGCCCGACAGGTCGAGGGTCACAGCGACTACACGCTTGGTGCTTTCTTCGATCTCGAGGCGCATCTGCACGCGCAGTTCGGCATCGAGGTTGGCGTCGCCCGCATGCAGATCGGAAGAGC
>CALBMG010000084.1 GCA_937896185.1 uncultured Microbacteriaceae bacterium
GTCAACGAACGAGGGGCGCAGAGGCCGGTCGATCAGACGGCAGACCAGGATGGCCTCGGTCGAGGGGCGGCCTTCACGACGGAAGAAGCTGCCGGGGATCTTGCCTGCTGCGTACGAACGCTCTTCGACGTCGACGGTCAGCGGGAAGAAGTCAAAACCCTCGCGAGGCGACTTGCCGGCGCTGGTGGCGCTCAGGATCATCGTTTCTTCGTCGAGGTATGCAGCAACGGCACCCTGTGCCTGCTGTGCCAAACGTCCGGTTTCAAAACGGACAGTTCGCTTGCCGAAACGGCCGTTGTCGATAACGGCTTCCGCAAACTTGATTTCGGGACCTTCCATGGTCATCCTTTTCTGTGTTTCACGCACCCCGTGTGGGTGCGTCCTCATAAGCAGAGCACGACAGAACGAAGCACGTTTTCACGCACATGTTGCACGAGTTCAGCGACTTCGTGCTGGCCACCAGTAGAAATTCACCGACACCGTGTTCGGGAAACCACCACCGAGGACCAGCGAACTGTCCGTCTGCTCGTTACCAGAGTAGCAGTTGTGCGAGTTTTTCACGAGATATCGTGCAGGCTGCGGCGTTCGGGTATAAAAACGGACAGCCCCTAGGGCGAGCTAGGGGCTGTCCGAAATCGTGTGGCCCTGGGGCCTCACACCCGGGGGTGTGCGAAATTAGCGACGAATGCCGAGGCGTTCGATCAGCTGACGGTAACGGGTGATGTCCACGCCAGCGAGGTAGCCGAGGAGGCGACGACGGCGACCGACCATGATCAGCAGGCCACGACGCGAGTGGTGGTCGTGCTTGTGAGTCTTGAGGTGCTCGGTCAGGTCCTTGATGCGCTTGGTGAGAACTGCAACCTGTACTTCGGGCGAACCAGTGTCACCGGGGTGAGTTGCGTATTCTTCCATGATGCTCTGCTTTACAGCGGCGTCGAGTGACATTGTCGATCCTTTCCAGATCCGTTGCGCGGTGCCACAACCTTGTGTTGTAGCGCTCTGTATCCGCGGCCGTTACACGGCAACCTGTCAACCTTAGCAGTCAGTCAGCGGATTAGGAACTTGGGGTTACTGAACCCGGCGACGTCGGGCGACGACGAGCCCCATTCCCAGCAGAGTTGCAGCGACGCCTGCGGCTACTTCGATGCCTTCATGGGCGCCGGTTGCTGCCAGCTCGGGCTCTTCAGCGGCTCCGGACTCAGCGGCCTCGGGGAAGCATAGTTCCGCGTTGACTTCGCAATAGTTTGAGGTGGGCAGCATGTCCTGCAAGTAAAGCCCGGCGAAATACACGTTGTCGTTGTTGCTGGGGTTGAGCGTGTTCACCGTCAACGACGTATCGCCGACGTTCATGACATCGTTCAGACGGTACAGTTCGTCGTCGAGTTCGCGGTCGTACGACACAACTTCATCATCTACTTCACCTGGGTTCGTGAGGTCGTCCCCCACACCACCAATGGTGTTGTATCCCCCAAAACCACAGTTGGGGTTGTTGAAGATTTCAGAGTCGTCACAGCCACCTGCGATGTTCGACAAAATTGTGTTGTTTGCTGTGATCCGTGACGTCTGGCTCCACGAACCGACCTGATAGCTGTTCGAAGATCCGACCGAGAAGATCAGATCGCGTTGAAGGTTTACCGGCACAATTGCAGGGCAGTTGAATGTGAAGCTGTCACCGGCAGGGTCCGAAGTTCCGGCCATGAGATAGATCGTTGAGAGCGGTGCCGATTCGTCGTTCCATACGACGACCAATGCGCCACCTTCGATCATGTCGTTGTCCGTGCCGTCACCCTGGTCGAAGCTGAGGTTCGAAATCCCATCGGGCAACGCTTCGATGACGCTCTCGAGTTCGTCAGTGACGTCACCGTAATAGGTGTTGAAGTTATTCCAGCATTCACTGCCGGGGCAGCTGGTGATTTTTGCCCAGTGTGTCAAGGGAAGGTTGACGCCTGCAATGAAGACATCTGTGGGAGCGTGGCCCGAGTTGTTGCGATTACCTCCGTCACCCGCAATGAAAAACACCGAGCGCACTGTCGCGCCTGCCGGCTTTTCCACTTGGATATCAATCGTGGTACCCGCAACATGGCTGGGTTCTGATGCGCCGTCGATGGACCATGAAATGTTTCCAGCTTCCATCGCAATCTGTTGCAGTCCCGCGTCCACCAGCGTTGTCGAGGAAGGCAGTGCGCTTGCAGGCAAGGCGACGACTGCGAGTACGACAATTGAGGTGATGGTTGCCGAAAGCTTGGACAGGGACTTGTTCACGCGGACTCCATTCGCTGGTTTCCGCACAATACTATCGAAGCATGCGCATCGGAGTTCACGCGAAACCGGGGAGTTCCAAGGGGCCGTTGGTTGAACAGGCTGACGACGGAACCTTCACCGTTTTCTTGCGTGCGCGTGCCGTGGATGGTGCAGCGAACGAGGCACTGATCGAGGCACTTGCGGCACATTTTGGCGTGCGTCGATCCGCGGTGACGATTGCCCGCGGGCATTCGTCTAGGCACAAAATCGTCGACATAGATACATAGAAAAGTGGGCC
>CALBMG010000085.1 GCA_937896185.1 uncultured Microbacteriaceae bacterium
CTTGAGGGCAGAGGTGCTCGTCGTTTCCGCGAAGTCCACGCGCAGCGGCGAGATCGAGAATGATCCCGCCAGGGCCGGCGCTGACGTCGAGGGTGTAGTTGGTGCGTTCGACCACCGGCTCGATCTTTCATCTCCCGATCATCGAACACCACAACCTGCAGGACGTCGTCAATGCCGTTCGGGCCGAGGGCATGACCGTTCTTGCCGCTGCTTTGGGTGGTTCTGACCTTCTGGGGGTTCGGGGCAAGCTGGCGCAGCCCATTGCGTGGATGTTCGGCAACGAGGCGAAGGGGCTCGACCCCGAATCGCAGGCGCTCGCCGATGACCGTGTGGCTGTCCCGATTTATGGTTCGGCAGAATCCTTGAACCTGGCTACCGCTGCGAGTGTGTGCCTGTACGAGACCGCGTTCGCCCAGCACTGAGGTTCGTCCAAACTTTTCGCTCGGTTACCGCTGTTGCAGCCGAATCGGGGCTGTGCTCAACGGTAAGATTGGCGGGTGAGTACAGTAATTTCACCCGAAGCGGTTGCCGCCGCTGTCCGCGATGCGCTCGACGCAATTGCCGCAGCCGCCACCGTTGACGAACTCAAGCAGGCCCGTGCCGCACATGTGGGCGAGAACTCCCCGTTGGGTCAGCTCAACGCAGGGATGCGCGATGTTGCACCGGAGCTGAAGGCCGAGACGGGCAAGCTCATGGGTCAAGCCCGTGGCCAGGTGAACGAGGCATACGCTGCACAGGAAAGCACTCTCGCTGCCGCAGAGGAAACCGCACGCCTGATGGCCGAAGCGGTTGATGTGACTGCTGTGGCGCAACGCCGCGTCGTGGGTGCGCGTCACCCCTTGAACCTTCTGATGGAAGAAATGTCGAACATTTTTGTCGGCATGGGTTGGGAAGTTGCCGAAGGCCCCGAACTTGAAAACGAGTGGTTCAACTTCGATGCGTTGAACTTTGACCAGGATCACCCCGCACGCGCCATGCAGGACACCTTCTTTGTGGAGCCGGTGGAGCGTCACCTTCTCATGCGCACGCACACCTCTCCTGTCCAGGTCCGGTCGTTGTTGTCTCGTCAACTCCCCGTGTATGTTGTTGCGCCGGGTCGCGTGTATCGCACCGACGAACTCGATGCCACACACACCCCGGTCTTCCACCAGATGGAAGGCATTGCCATCGACAAGGGCCTCACGATGGCTCACCTGAAGGGCACACTGGAGCACCTTGCCCGCGCGATGTTCGGAGAGGGCGCCCGCATTCGCCTGCGACCCAACTATTTCCCGTTCACCGAACCTTCGGCCGAGCTCGACGTTTGGCACCCAAATGCCAAGG
>CALBMG010000086.1 GCA_937896185.1 uncultured Microbacteriaceae bacterium
AGCACTTCAGCGGCCATCAGGCCAGCGGGGCCTGCGCCAATGATGGCGATTTGTTTGGTTGTATTAGTAGTCACCTGCCAAGTGTAGGCGGCTTGGAGTGTGGCTTTAGTAGCGCAGGCGTGCATTCACGCGAAACGTGCGCGGCTCGGCGGGGTGAACGTGGATGCCGTCTTGCGATGCAGGCATGCTGGCTGCGCGCGATGCGTAGTAGTAGCTGATGTCGTGGTTTGCGCGGTTGGTGAGGTTCAACACATCCAGTGAGACATCTAGGTTGGTATCGACACGACGACTGATGCGCAAGTTGGTCGTGAGGGTGCTGCTCGATTGCACGCTGTTGTTTTCAACCAGCGGTGCTGCACCGACGTAGCGCATGCCTGCCGAGACTGACCACGGACCCATGTCGCGCATCGCCACATGGATGTGGGCCACGCGCGTGACGGCGTTAACGATAGACGCCCCCTCTGCTGCGCCATCGGTGTATCGCGGGCGCGTCCACGCCAAGTTGGCATCGAGCAGCCAGTGGCGGCTAGGCGTCCAGTGGTTGCTCCATTCCACTCCAGTGCGGCGGCTGGGACGGCCTGCTTCGGTGTTGCCTGCGTCACCCGCGTAAACCAGTTCCGAATCGAAATCGAGCCCCCAGACGGCCAGGGTCGTTTGCAGGTTGGGGACGATCTGAGATTTCACTCCTATCTCTTGTCCACGCGAGCTGACGAGACCAGGTACCGAATCAATCGGCAATCCCGTCTTGGGGTCCACTTTGGCAGTGGTACCACGTGCGTCGTTGCTGTGAAAGCCATTGCCCGCATTGATGAAAAACTCTGTCTTCTGCCATGGTCCGAAGATGACGGAGAACTTGGGTGAAACCTTGGAAGCTGCTGCGTTTCCGGAATTCTGTGGCTGTGAATCGCTGGTGACTTTGGCGTTGAATTGGTCGACCCTCAAGCCTGTCATCGTTCTTAGCCATGAGCTCCAGTCCATTTCGTTTTCGCCATAGATGCCAACCAGGGTCTGCTGAACATCATCATCCCGAACGGTTGACTGAATTTGTCTGGCCACGGCGTCATAGAGTCCAACGCGTATTCGGTCTTGTCGCATCTGCACCCCTAAGGTGTTTTGCATGCTCCGTCCATCGCTCAAATCGGTGAGCCAGGACCTGGAGGCTTTACCACCCCACACAAATCTGTCATCGGTCTGGGCGAACTGGTCATTGGCTCTGTCCAGGCTGTAGGTGAAGTTCGAAAACAAATTCAGGTCGTAGTTGATGGCATACCACTCGATCTTTGTCAGCTCATGATCTGTGGATTGATGCCAGTTACCCGACAAACTGGTGCGATTAGTTTTGCCGCCATCCGATGAGTCCAGCGAATCGAATCGACCGAACGCTTGCCCCTGATAAGTTCCTGCATCAATCAGACGCTGCGGTATTTGATCTGTCGAATTCCAGCGTGCTGAATAAGCTGATAGGCTGGTTGACCAGCCCTCTCGTGGGCTGCCACCACTGAGTATGAATTGAGCATTGGTTTTACGAATTCCCTCGGGAATGCTCCACGGTCCGTTGTTATTCAGACGTTCGACGGCAGTCAGCAAGGTCACGCCCTCACTCAAACCCCGGGAAACACCAGCCACACTCCTCAAATATCCACGCTGTCCAATCGTCACATCA
>CALBMG010000087.1 GCA_937896185.1 uncultured Microbacteriaceae bacterium
TGTAACCACCCAGCTTCTCGACACCCTCGATAAAGATGGTGCGGTTGGGCTCCACCCAGATGATCGCGCCCATCTTTTGCAAAATCACGATGAGGTCCATGATTTCGGGCTCAATCGCGGCATTCTTCAGTTCGGTTACGCCCTCGGCTCGAACCGCGGTGAGCAGCACCTGTTCGGTGGCGCCCACGCTGGGGAACGGCAACTCGATCTGCGCCCCGCGCAAACGCTGAGGCGCGGTGAGGTGAATTCCCTGCGGAAGCTTGGTCACCGTCGCACCGAAAGCACGCAGAGCATTGAGGTGGAAGTCGATGGGGCGATCGCCGATACGGCAGCCACCGAGGTCGGGAATGAACGCCTCGCCCAGCTGGTGCAGCAATGGGCCACAAAACAGGATGGGAATGCGACTGGAACCCGCGTGGGCATCGATTTCAGCGAAGTGGGCGCTGGTGACATTGGTGGTGTCGAAGGTGAGTTCGCCGTCCGCCGTGTCCGTGACCACGACGCCGTGAGCTTCGAGCAGACCACGAACAATGAATACATCACTGATGTTCGGGACGTCACGCAACACCGAGGGCTTGTCGCCCAACAGTGCGGCAACCATCGCCTTGGTGACCAGGTTCTTTGCACCGCGCACATCGATGCGGCCCTCGAGCGGCTTGCCGCCATGAATGATGATGGTGTCCGCGGTCAGGCCCACCCGCTCGCCCTGACGGCGTGCGTCGTCGCTCAACGAGTTCATCGCGCGGGCAACGTCGTCGGGCGCCACGATTCGCGGTGCTTCTCGAATTCGGTGATGTCGGACTCGTGACGCAGAGTCAAACCGATATCGTCGAGCCCTTCCATCAGACGCCAACGCGTGTAGTCGTCGATATCGAAGGGGCTGGTCACTGAACCGCAGGTGACGGTGCGGTCAACGAGGTTGACCGTGACCTCGGTGCCGGGTGCAGCATCGAGTTCGGCCCAGATGGCTTCGACAACCGATTCGGGAACAACTGCAGCGAGAAGCCCCTGCTTGCCCGAGTTTCCGCGGAAAATATCCGCGAAACGAGGAGCAATGACGGCGGCGAATCCGTAGTCGCGCAGCGCCCAAACGGCGTGCTCGCGCGACGATCCGGTGCCGAAATCCAACCCGGCAACCAGAACAGTGCCGGAGGCGTACGCGGGGTTGTTGAGTACGAAATCGGGCTCTTGGCGCCAGCGCTGGAACAGCGCATCCTCGAAACCGGTCTTGGTAACACGCTTGAGGAACTCGGCGGGAATGATCTGGTCGGTGTCAACGTTGGTGCGCTTCAGAGGCACACCGACACCGGTGATGACATCGATCTTGTCCATTAGTTAGCTCCGTTCTCGAGGTCCCACGGGCTCGACAGGGTGCCGCGAATCGCTGTGGCGGCAGCCACCTGAGGCGACACAAGGTGGGTGCGGCCGCCCTTGCCCTGGCGTCCTTCAAAGTTGCGGTTCGAGGTCGAGGCGGAACGCTGACCGGGCTTCAACTGATCCGGGTTCATGCCCAGACACATTGAGCAGCCGGCGAAACGCCATTCCCCACCGAATTCTTCGACGATTTTGTCGATGCCCTCGGCCTCGGCCTCGATGCGCACACGCGCTGAGCCGGGAACGACAAGCAGTTCCACACCGGGGGCCAGCTTCTTGCCCTTGATGATCGAGGCGAAGGTTCGCAAATCCTCGATGCGCGAGTTCGTGCACGAGCCCATGAACACGACGTCAACGGGGATGTCCTTCATCGGAGTGCCCGCGGTCAAACCCATGTATTCCAGGGCGCGCTCGGCATTTGCGCGATCGTTCGCATCCGCAATATCCGCCGGGTTGGGGACGTTCTCGCTGAGCGAAACACCTTGACCCGGGTTAGTCCCCCAGGTCACGAAGGGCTCCAGCGTGTCCGCGTCGATGAAGACTTCGGCGTCAAATGTGGCGCCCTCATCCGAGGCCAGAGTGCGCCAGTACGCGACGGCAGCGTCCCAGTCCTCGCCCTGCGGGGCATGCGGACGACCCTTGAGGTACTCGAAGGTGGTGTCATCGGGTGCGACCATTCCGGCGCGGGCGCCCGCCTCGATGCTCATGTTGCAGATCGTCATGCGGCCATCCATCGACAGGGCACGGATGGCGCTGCCGCGGTATTCGAGCACA
>CALBMG010000088.1 GCA_937896185.1 uncultured Microbacteriaceae bacterium
ACATCGACATCCGGGGATGCGCTGCGCACATCCATGACTGATGCAAAGGCCGTGGTTTCTCTGATCGACGAGATTGCCAAAGACCCGGCGCTTCCGGGCGTCACTGGCTCCCTTGAGGGCGGCGGTGGCAACAATGTGGACGAGTTCAGCCTGTCCCGCCGCGCATACTACGGCGACAAAGGCCTGGCCGTTATCCAGAAGATTGCGCAGCTGCAGGGCAATGCTTGGCTTGGCGCGCGGGCGTTGCTCAAAGGCGGCGGGGCAATCACCGACTATGAAAGCCGGAAGGCCGAAGCAGCGATGGCGCGCCTGTCGCGGGCGCAGGGTGACGAGGAATATCTGGCCGCACTCAACGACCTGAAAAGCGCCATCCTTGACGGCATGGCTAAGCTTGAGGGGGCTGGTCCAGGTTCGCAGCCTGCGGCGGGGGCGTTTGATCAGGCGGAGATTGATGCCCTAATGAATGGGCCATGACTGCCAGCGAATAGCGCGTCAGAACGAACGTGAAGAATGCCGTGCAGGCGATGGCAAGGCCAAGATCGCCAACCGCGTACCAGAAGACCAAGAAGTAGACGGCCAGACAGGCCCAAAGCCATCGCAAGCGCATCCCCGCAGTATAGGTGAAACATGGCGACTGTGGAAGAAGTTCTCGCCAAGGCGGATGCTTGGGAAAAAGCGGGGAAGCCGGAGAACGCGGCAAAACTGCGTGCCTATGCTGACACGCTTAAGCCCGCCGACGCGCCGAAGTATGACGCCGCGACCGTCGAGGCCAAGGCGGCGGAATGGGAAAAGGCTGGCCAACCCGAGAAGGCGGCAAAACTGCGTGAGTTTGCGGCCACGTTGCCCAGACGGGGAAGCCCAAGGCCGAAGGCCCGACCGGCCCCGCAGCTCCGCCCGTGGCACAAACGGAAGCCGAAATGCGGGCCAGCCGGTTCGCGCAATTCGAGGAAGCCAACCCCGTTTTGAAGGGTCGATACACGGCGGACAACTTCCCCAGCGTCGGGGAGGTGGTGATGGGGCAAGGCGGTGGGGGCAAGTCCGGCGGCGCTCGCTACACCGTCCAGGGTTATGCTGGCGTCGGCAAGACGGACACATTCGGCGACACAGCGTCGGAGATGGTGCGGGGGCCGCTTGCAGCAGCGAGACAATTCGCCAGTGGTCTCATGGGAACCGGCGAAAGCCCGTCCTATGACTATCTGCGGAACAGTGGCATCCCGACCGCGATTGCGGGTCCGCTGTCCAAGGCGGGCGATTTGGGCGGTGCGGGGCTATCTCTCGTCGGGGCTGGCATTTCTGGGCTGGCAGGGCTGGCGGCGGAAGCGGTTCCCGGGCAAGGGGTGACGGGCGAGCGCAAGTTTGCGGAAGACATGACCGGCATGGCCATGTTTGCGGTGCCGGAATTGGCCGGTGGATCGTCCATTCCCGCCAGAATGGCCGCCACGGCCCCGAAGGCCGCGCCGGTCGTGGCAAAGGCCGCGCCCAAGATTGCCGAAGACGTAGCGGCGGCTGATCGCCTTGGCATCCCTGTCATGCGCAGCGACGTAAAGCCCCCATCAACAGCCCTTGGGAAGGTGGCGCAGCGCGTCGGCGAAGGCATCCCGGTGGCCGGAACAGCAGGTATGCGGGCGAAGCAATTCAAGGCTCGCGCGGCGGCGGTTGCTGATTTCGTCCAGGAATATGTCGGCGATACCATCCTTCCGGCAATCGACAACGTGACTTCGGCCATGCTGGAAAAGCGCAGTGCCGATCTGAAGCGGTTCACCGGCAAAGGTTCGCTCGTCCTGCCGTCTCAGATGTCGGACGGACGGCCCCTCAGCGAGAACACGATGAACTACGCGCTGCGCCGGCTGGTCGTCCGGCCGATCACCGATCTCACCCGCCTGTGCGACCAGGTCAGCACCGGCGACTTCTCGCAGGGTATCCACGCTTATGACGCAACTGTCATGGGCACCGCTGACGCTGATGGCAACCTCGTCATCAACCCCCTCAACCTCGGTAGCTGGGCGTTCCTGATCTTCTGGCTGGGTAAGGCTGCATTCGCATTCTTCGTACCCGTGCTCGCAGGTTACATCGCTTACGCAATCGCAGACCGCCCCGGTATCGCTCCCGGTTTCGTCGCTGGTGCACTCGCAACCGGCATCGACGGCAACCCCCTCGGCACCGGCACCGGCTTCCTCGGCGCAATCCTCGGCGGTTTCGTCGCAGGTTTCGTTGCACTGTGGATCAGCCGTTGGAAGGTCGCAAACTGGGTTCGCCCCATCATGCCCGTCGTGGTTATCCCCCTCCTCGCATCGATCGTTGCTGGTATCGCAATGGTCTTCGTGTTCAAGGGACCCATCGGTGGTCTGATGTCGGCTCTGACCGGTTGGTTGGGCTCCATCCCCGTTGAGCAGATGGTCCTCCTGGGCATCATCCTCGGCCTCATGATGGCATTCGACATGGGTGGCCCTGTCAACAAGGTTGCTTACACCTTCGCAACCACTGGTCTGGGTACCGCAATGGCTGCTGCAACGATCGACCCCAACGCCAACGAGTTCGTTGTCATGGCAATCGTTATGGCTGCAGGTATGACTCCTCCTCTCGGTCTCGCTCTCGCAACCGTTCTCGCAAAGAAGAAGTTCACCGAGACCGAGCGCGAAAACGGCAAGGCTGCATGGCTCATGGGTGCATCGTTCATCTCGGAGGGTGCAATCCCCTTCGCAGCTGCTGACCCCATCCGCGTCATCCCCGCAATCATGGCCGGTTCGGCTGTTACCGGTGCACTCGTTGCAGTGTTCCAGGTTCACCTGACCGCACCTCACGGTGGTATCTTCGTGTTCCCCCTGCTGGGCGCCGCAGTTCTGCCTTACCTGGTTGCAATCCTCGTCGGTACCGCTGTTACCGCCGGTGTTGTTATCGTCACCAAGAAGAACGCTGAGTAATCAGTCTCTTCGAGTGAGTAACTCGGAAGGGGCTCAGGGCAACCTGGGCCCCTTTCCTTATGCCCGGTTTCGGGGTGGCTGCGCCTAATAGAATGTGGGAATGGTCAGAATCGCGTCGGTCAATGTGAATGGTATTCGTGCCGCCTACCGCAAGGGAATGGGCGAATGGCTGGATGGCCGCGGGATTGACATCATGGGGCTGCAGGAGGTCCGCGCGACTCGCGCCGATGTGGATGCGCTGATCGATTCGAACTGGCATGTGGTGAATGACGAGGCGACGGCAAAGGGCCGTGCCGGTGTCGCGATTGTGTCCCGCACCGAGCCCCTGGCCGTGCGCACCCAGTTTGGTGCCGACGATTTCGATAGCGCCGGTCGCTGGCTGGAAGCCGATTTCGATATCAACGGGACTCTGGTCACGTTTGTGTCGGTGTATGTACACGCGGGCGCTGTCGACACCCCGAAGCAGGTCGAGAAGTACAAGTTCCTGGATGCGATGGAATCGAGGCTCGCCGAGCTGGGTGCGGACGGAAAGTTTGCGCTGATTGTGGGCGACCTCAATGTGGGGCACCGCACTGTGGATATCAAGAATTGGAAGGGCAACCTGAAGAATTCCGGTTTCTTGCCCGAAGAACGCGTGTATTTTGACCGCATTCTGGGCGCCGAGGGCGACGCCGACTACAACAATGGCGCGGGGCTCGGCTGGATCGATGTGGGCCGCCGGTTTGCCGGTGAAGTTCCCGGACCCTACACCTGGTGGAGCCAGCGTGGACAGGCGTTCGACACTGACACAGGGTGGCGCATCGACTATCACCTGGCCACCGCGCCGATGGCGGCGACCGCACAGAATTACACCGTTGATCGCGCCGACTCGTATGACACCCGGTGGAGCGATCACTCCCCCGTCGTCGTCGACTATTCACAGTAAGGAACACCATGACCGGTCCCCGTCTTTTCTCTGGAATGCAGCCCAGCGCCGATTCCCTGCACCTCGGTAACTATGCCGGAGCTTTGATGCAGTGGCGTGACATGCAGTCCAGCCACGACGCCGTGTTCTGCGTGGTCGACCTGCACGCGATTACCGTGCCGCAGGACCCG
Source organism: uncultured Microbacteriaceae bacterium (assembly GCA_937896185.1). GTDB lineage: Bacteria > Actinomycetota > Actinomycetes > Actinomycetales > Microbacteriaceae > MWH-TA3. The sequence continues at coordinate 4,017 of CALBMG010000088.1, forward strand.
AAATTGTTGCGCGAAAACACGCGTCGCACGGCGGCCCAGTACATTGCGGCGGGAATCGACCCCGAACATTCGACCCTGTTCGTGCAGTCTCACGTGTCGGCTCACGCCCAGCTGGCGTGGGTTCTCAACACTCTGACGGGATTCGGCGAGGCCAGCCGCATGACCCAGTTCAAAGACAAGTCGGCCAAGCAGGGCAGCGATGCTGCCAGCGTGGGACTGTTCACCTATCCCATCCTGCAGGCGGCGGATATTGTGTTGTACGACGCCGTGACTGTGCCTGTGGGCGAGGACCAGCGTCAGCACATCGAGCTGACACGCGACCTTGCGAACCGTTTCAACAGCCGTTTTGGTCAGACCTTGACCGTGCCCGAGGCGCGAATCTTGAAGGAAACGGCCAAGATTTTTGACCTGCAGAACCCGGGATCAAAGATGTCGAAGTCGGGCGAATCGCCGCAGGGCATCATTTGGTTGTTGGACGAGCCGACGGTTACCGCGAAAAAGATTAAGTCGGCGGTCACCGACACCGAACGCGAAATTCGTTTCGACACCGCCACCAAGGCGGGCGTTTCAAACCTGTTGGGGATTCTGTCGATTCTCGGCGGTTCCAGCATCGAGACTCTCGAGGGCGAGTTTGCGGGCAAGGGGTACGGCGACCTGAAGGGTGCTGTGGCCGATGCGGTCGTCGCGGAATTCGAGCCGATTCGTGCACGCACTCTGGAACTGCTGGCCGACCCCGCCGAACTGGACCGCCTGTTGGCTATCAACGCGGAACGTGCTGACGAGATCGCTCAGGCCACGTTGGCCCGAGTGTATGA
>CALBMG010000089.1 GCA_937896185.1 uncultured Microbacteriaceae bacterium
AAAGTCGTCACCCATTTCGTCTTTCAAACGCTGTTCGGCGCCACGAGCCATCTGACGAATCGACTTCACCACACGCGCCAGCTGGGCAGCAAAGGCCGGCAAACGGTCGGGCCCGATGATCAAGAGCGCGACCATACCGATAAGCAGCAGCTTTTCGAAAGTTAGACCAAAGGACACTCCCCCAGAATACAGAAGCAAACGCCGGGCACGGCATAGTCTGTACACAAAGGAGGCACCATGATTGACGCCGAACTCATTTCTCGCTGGGCAGAAGATGCCGCAGCAGAACCCGAGCACATCCGCGCCGCACGCACCGCCGCGCTGGAACACGGGGTCGACTCGATTTCGGCGGCCACCGGAAGCTACCTGGCCAGTGTCGTGGCCATGACCCGCGCACAGGCCATCGTCGAAATCGGGACCGGGTTGGGTGTCAGCGGAATGTGGCTGCTGACGGGTTCCGACGAGTGCAGCATCACCAGCATCGACCGTGATGTCGACCACCAGCAGACAGCCCGCGACCTCATGGCCGAAGCAGGAATCACCATGTCACGGGTGCGCACCATCAGCGGTGACGCCCACGAAGTACTCCCCCGCATGAACGACGGATCGTACGACCTCGTCGTTATCGACGCGGATGCCGCACACGTCATCGAGTACGCGAAGCACGCATTGCGACTCGTCCGTCAGGGCGGCGTCGTGATCGTGGCACACGCATCGCACGGCGGCTCGGTGGCGAACCCGGCAAAGCGCGACGAAGCAACCAGTGCACTGCGCACGTTAATCGGCGACTACGTGGTCGACGACACCGTTCACGCGTCAGTTCTGCCCGTGGGTGACGGCGTCGTAACGCTCGTCAAAAACTAGACGATTGCGCCAATCAGGGCGTCACGGAGGGCTACTGCCTCTTCGTCCTTGATGGACACAACAAGGCGTCCGCCACCCTCGAGGGGAACCTTCACGATGATGAGGTCCTTCTTCTCGCGGATCGCTTCCATCGGTCCGTCACCGGTGCGGGGCTTCATGGCGGCCATTGGGGAACTCCTTTAGATACTGTTCCTCAATTATCCCAGAGAAACCCGTGAGGGACTAATCAGGGTGCGGCGCCAGCGACGAGACGACCAGCCACGCGCGACGGTTGCGCGGATTCGGTACGTCCATTCCGTGACCGCTAGACGCCGGTCAGCCAGGAACGCAACCCGCGCTCGCACGCGTGCAGGTCAGCCAGCGGCACATGTTCGTTGTCGGCGTGAGCCAGCGAGGGATTGCCGGGCCCATAGTTCACTGCTGGAATGCCCAACGCGGTGAAACGGGCGACGTCGGTCCACCCATACTTGGGCGCGATTTCGCCACCCACCGACGCAATGAAGCTCTGTGCGAGCGGCGAATCGGCTCCGGGCCGTGCGCCGGCAGAAGAATCGGTCACCACAAGTTCATAGCCGTCGAACATCCGCGACAGGTATGCCAACGCGTCGGCTTCACTTCGCGATGGCGCAAACCGGAAGTTGATTTCGATCACGCACTCGTCCGGAATGACGTTTCCCGCGATTCCCCCGTGAATTGAGACTGCATTGATGCCCTCACGATAGTCCAGCCCGTCGACGGTGACGGTTTCCGGTTCATACGCGTTCAGGCGGTTGAGAACGTCCGCAGCGCCGTGGATCGCGTTGACCCCCATCCACGCCCGCGCGGAATGCGCGCGAACACCGCGAGTCGTGATGCGGACACGCATCGTGCCGTTGCATCCTCCCTCGATGATGGCATTCGTCGGTTCGCCCAGAATGGCGAAATCGGCGGCAAGCAGCTCGGGTCGGATACGCGCTAGTCTCGCCAATCCGTTCAGATCGGCAGCGACTTCCTCGTGGTCATAGAACACCCAGGTGATGTCGTGGACCGGTTCGACGAGGTCACGCATGAGGCGCACCATCACGGCGACGCCACCCTTCATATCGACAGTGCCACGACCCCACAGTTCGCTGCCATCGTCGGACAGGTGAGTGGGAAGGTTGTTGTTCACAGGGACGGTGTCCAGGTGCCCGGCGACGAGCACTCGGTGCGCACGGCCCAGATTGGTGCGGGCGACGAAGGCGTCGCCGTCGCGGAAGAAATCCAGATGCGGGGTTTCCCGGATCCATGTTTCGACGGCATCGGCGAGCGCCCGCTCGTTGCCCGAGACCGATTCGATGTCGCAAATTTCGCGGGTCAAAGCCACCACGTCAGCGGAATCGGTCAACAGTTTCACAGGGTCAGCCTACCCGCGCTACGGTGGAAGCATGACTGATTCTACGCGCGCCTGGGGCTTTGGCCTCGTAACTGTGACCACCGACGACCAGGTATTGGACGCCTGGTTCCCTGCACCCCAGTTGGGCGCCGCAGCGGATGACACAAACCGCGGAATAATGCCCCAGGCGTTGACCGATGGCGAATACCATGACGAAGTCCGCGGAGTTCGCACCGAGGCCCGCCTCGTCGACATCGACCTGACCGCAGGCCCGCAGTCCACCGAGGACGCCTATCTGCGACTTCACTTGTTATCTCACCTGTTGGTGGCGCCCAACACCATCAACCTGGATGGTGTGTTTGGCGTGCTTCCCAACGTGGCCTGGACCACCGCTGGTCCCGTCGCCGCCGACGAGCTCGCGTCGCGCCGGGTCGCCCTGCAGCGTGCCGGAATCTCGGTTGTGTCGCTCGACAAGTTCCCCCGACTGATCGACTACGTCGTGCCCACCCGTGTGCGCATCGCTGACGCACAGCGCGTGCGATTGGGAGCGCACTTGGCCGCGGGCACCACAATCATGCATGAGGGGTTTGTGAACTTCAACGCCGGCACCCTGGGCGAATCCATGGTCGAGGGTCGCATCTCGCAGGGAGTGGTCGTCGATAACGGCAGCGACATCGGAGGTGGCGCGTCAATCATGGGCACGCTGTCCGGTGGCGGCACCGAACGGGTATCCATCGGCAAGCGTTGCCTGTTGGGCGCCAATGCGGGCTTGGGAATTTCACTGGGCGACGACTGCATCGTCGAGGCGGGACTGTACATCACCGCAGGCACCAAGGTGACGCTAGTGGGCGGCGACAATGCCGGGGCCATCGTTTCGGCTCGCGGACTGTCCGGCCAGTCGAACCTCATGTTCCGACGCAACTCGATCAGTGGAACCGTCGAAGTTCTCGAACGCAGCGGTCACGGAATTGTGCTCAACGCCGCGCTGCACGCCTAGTTTCTGTTAACAGTTGAGGCCCGCACGGTCAACCGTGCGGGCCTCAACTGTTGGAACAAGGATTTAGAGGCGGGTAGCCTGCGTGTTCGGCCAGGGGCGTTCCTCGATGCCCGTGTAGACCTGCTGGGGGCGACCGATCTTGGTGGCCGAGTCGCCGCGCATTTCACGCCACTGTGCAATCCAACCGGGCAGACGACCGATGGCGAACAATACGGTGAAGGTGCGCGTGGGGAACCCCATCGCCTTGTAAATCACACCGGTGTAGAAGTCGACGTTGGGGTACAGGCGACGTTCCTGGAAGTACGGGTCGGCCAGGGCGATTTGCTCGAGCTCTTTCGCAATATCCAACAGGGGGTCGGTGACGCCCAGTGACTCAAGAACTGCGTCGGCGCTTTCCTTGACGAGTCGCGCGCGAGGGTCGTAGTTCTTGTACACGCGGTGGCCGAAGCCCATCAGGCGAATACCCGACTGCTTGTTCTTGATTTTTTCGACAAACTTTTCGACGCTCTCGCCCGAATCGCGGATGTCGCCGAGCATGCCCAGCACAGCCTCGTTTGCGCCACCGTGCAGCGGACCCGACAGTGCGTTAATGCCGGCCGAGATCGACGCGAACAGGTTTGCTTCGGTCGAGCCGACCAGTCGAACGGTGGACGTCGAGG
>CALBMG010000090.1 GCA_937896185.1 uncultured Microbacteriaceae bacterium
AGATAGACGGAAGTCGCCAGATGTGCGGACTGCTTCCTCTGAGAACCAACGGAAAAATTCTGCGGCATATGCAACTTCACCCTTTGCATCAGGCAGTGCCTTACCGTTTTCGCGTGAGATCAGCTCTGCAATCAGATCTGATTCTGCAGTCATGATTTCAAATGCCTTGCGCAAGATTTCGCCGCGAACGCGAGGCGCCGTGTTGCCCCACGATTCCTGGGCTGCTGCGGCTGCATCCATCGCCTTTGCTGCATCAGAAACCGATGCGCTGGCGATGGTGGCGATGTGCTGGCCGGTCGCGGGGTCACTGACATCGAGAGTCGCGCCGCTTTCGGCGTCAACCCATTCACCGCCAATGAAGAGCTGCTTGGGCACGGATGCGAGGGGTTCTGCTTCGCTACGCACGGTATATCGAACCTTTCGAATTGTGTGAGGTCGACGATTGCCGACCAGTTCGATGGTGACTGCCCGAGAGTGGCCACCATGGTGACGCGGCCCCGATGGGATACGTCGTGTGCGGTTCGTTCACGGTGTTCGCACACTGTGGGCGAGGGCGGACAGTGATTCCGGTGGTGGCCAATAAATTGTCGGAGTTCACTGTGATTCTGCACTCGTTCGAACTGCTCTCACAGCCTACGCCACAACCCGCCCGATACACTAGGAGAGAACCACGCGGGTGTGGTGAAATTGGCATACACGCAGGTTTTAGGTACCTGTGCTTCGGCGTGTGGGTTCGAGTCCCACCACCCGCACTATTCGGAAAGGACCGAGCATGGATTACGCATCAGGCCTGTTTGACGCCCACGCCATCATTGACGGCGCTGGCCCCTGGGCTTTGCTCGCTGTGTGCGCCATCGTTTTTGTGGAAACCGGTTTGCTGGTCGGTTTCCTTCTGCCCGGCGACACATTGTTGCTGATCACCGGAATTTTGTCATTCCAGGGCACCATCACACAGCCTATTTGGCTGGTGTCACTGTCAATTTTTGCTGCATCAATTATTGGCAACCAAACCGGTTACCAGATTGGAAAAGTGGGCGGTCCCGCAGTGTTTTCTCGACGCGAGGGCGGTCTGATTTCCCACACAAGCGTGCTGAAAACCGAGGCGTTTTTTGCCAAATGGGGCCCGCTTTCGGTGACGTTGGCGCAGTACGTCCCGATTGTTCGCACGCTGCTTCCCGTCGCCGCAGGAATCGGACGGATGAATCGACTGCAGTTCACCCTATACAACGCGTTGGGTTCGTTGTTGTGGGCTGCGTTGCTGCCGTTGCTCGGTTGGGCGCTTGCTCACCTGCCCGGTGTGGCCGAACTGGTCACCGAATACATCGACCTCGTCCTCATCGGCGTAGTCGCAGCTGGCGGACTGTTTGTTGTGTACCACGTGTGGAAAGAACGCCGCACGATTGCCCGCGAAGGATCAGGCCAGGGTTAAGACCAGCAACCACACGTTGAATGCAATCACTACTGCGGTTGCCAACGAGGCTAGGGTTCGCACCAACACGCTGGATTTCGCGTCGCCCATGAGTTCACGCTTTCCCGTCAACACGACAAGTGGCACGAGAGCGAACGGAATGCCGAAGCTCAAAATCACCTGACTCAACACCAAGGCGCCCGTCGGTTCAACATCGAACGACAACAGCGCGATGGCGGGAATGATGGTGACCGCACGTCGAATGGACACGGGGAATTGCCACTTTAGTAACCCCGCCATGATTTCGGAACCCGCATACGCGCCCACCGCTGTGGATGCCAGCGCGGACGCCAGAAGGCCGATAGCGAAGACCGTCGCGATAACCGGCCCCAGCACTGTGGCGATAGCCGAGTAGGCGCCCGCCAACGAGTCCGTTCCCTCGACACCATGCAGCGCCGAGGCCCCCAGCATGAGCAACGCTATATTCACGCCGCCGGCGAGCGCCAGAGCAGCGGTCACATCGAAACGTGTTGCTCTCAATAACGCGGGAATGCGGCGTGGTTCGACCTGGCCAAAGCGATCCCGTGAGAAACCGGAGTGGGCGTAAATCGCGTGCGGCATGACCGTAGCACCCAGAATGGCGGCGGCTAACAGAATCGAATCGGACCCCTCGAGCCGTGGAACCAGACCTGCAACGAACTGTGCGGGGTCAACTGGCGATACGACGACTCCGGCCACAAAGCCGACAGCGATGACGCCGACGAGGCTGATGATGACCGCCTCGAATGGGCGAACACCGATTCGGGAATGGACTGACAACACCAGCAGCGCCACCACACCGGTAATCACACCGCCCAGCGGCAGTGGTAGACCGAACAGCAGGTTGAGCGCGACGGCGCCACCCACAATCTCGGCGATATCCGTGGCCATGGCCACGAGCTCACCCTGAACCCAGTACAGGATGCGTGCGGCGCGGGACCTGATTCGCTTCCCCAAGACCTCGGGCAAGCTGAGGCCCGTCGCGATACCCAACGACGCGCTGAGGTATTGCACCAACCATGCCATTGAGTTACCCAACACGACAACCCACACCAGCAAATACCCGAACTGTGAACCGGCGGTAATGTTCGCGGCAACGTTCCCTGGATCCAGGTAGGCGACACCGGCCACCATGGCGGGACCCATCATTCCGATGAGTGCGCCAAGTTTCCGGGATTCGGGCATTCGGGTTACTCCGCTGCTGCGGCGTTTTCGGGGTTCATGGCGGGAAGCGAATCGGAGGGAATAACACGCAACATGTGCGGTGCGATCAGCCCCAAGGCTCGCCCGCGGTGCGACAGCGCCAATTTTTCGAGCGGCGACAGTTCGGCCGCGGTCACCGTGTCCCCCGCGGGAACAAAGATGGGGTCGTAGCCAAACCCGCCCGAACCACGAACCTCTGACGTGATCGAGCCAGCCCATTCGCCCCGCACCGTGATCTCGTATTCGTCGGTCACCAACGCCACAACACACACAAATTTCGCCGAACGGTCGACGGCGTCACCCAAATTCGCGAGCAACAGGTCCCTGTTTGACGCATCCGTGCCCTCGGGTGAATAACGGGCCGAGCGAATACCCGGTGCACCGTCCAATGCAGTCACCACAATGCCCGAATCGTCGGCGAGTGAGGCCAATCCGGTGTGTTCAAACGCGGCGCGCGCCTTGATCAGCGCATTTGCTTCAAAGGTGTCGCCATCCTCGACGGGCTCTGGTCCGTCGTAAGTGCACAGCTCGAAACGGGACCCCACGAGAGGCTTCAGGGTGCGGGCGATTTCCTCGACCTTGTGTGCGTTGTGCGTGGCAACAACGACCGGTGTTCGAGGGGACAGTGTCCCAGCAGTCTCGGACATGCGAATGCTATTCGGCGCCGAGCGCGGACAGCTGGATCTGCGTCAAGGCGTCGGCGCCAATCGCCGCGAGGTCAAGCAACGAACCCAGTTCCGTGCGGTCGAAGGGCGCACCCTCGGCGGTCCCCTGCACCTCGACGAACAGGCCGCGACCGGTCATCACCACGTTCATGTCGGTTTCCGCGCGAACGTCTTCGGTGTACTGCAGGTCGAGCATGGGTTCACCATCAACGATTCCCACACTGACAGCGGCGACGGAATCGATGAGAGCCTTGGCATTCTTGCCGATGAAGCCGCGAGCACGACCCCACTCGATGGCATCCGCCAGGGCTACATAGGCGCCGGTGATTGCGGCCGTTCGAGTACCACCATCGGCCTGCAACACGTCACAGTCGATTACAATCGTGTTTTCGCCCAATGCCTTGGTGTCAACAACAGCGCGCAAGCTGCGGCCAATCAGTCGCGAAATCTCGTGAGTACGGCCCCCAATTTTGCCCTTGACGCTTTCGCGGTCCATGCGCGAATTCGTAGAACGGGGAAGCATCGAGTATTCCGCGGTAACCCAGCCCTTGCCTTTGCCCACCATCCAGCGAGGAACGCCGTTGGTGAACGATGCCGTGCAGAGCACCTTGGTGTTGCCCACCGAAATCAGTGCGCTGCCTTCGGCCTGAGTCGACCAGCCTCGCTCGATAGTGACGGGACGGTTGTCGGCGTTAGTACGGCCATCGGCGCGGGTCATTCGGATTCCTGTTCAGTGCTGTGGAGTGCGGACAAATCGATTACACCGGTGGGAAACTGTTCCACCCGGGAAACTTCGAGCCCCAAGAAACGGTGCGCCAACTCGCGAAAGCGTGCCTCATCGGGACTGGTGGTTTCAAAAACATGCGTGACCGGCGAGACGGAATCGGCCAATAAATCGTGACTGACCAGGGTGCGATACACCTCGTATGCGGTCGCATCCGCGCTGGAAACCAACTGAACCTCTGGCCCCATGACGTACTGAATTGCCGCAGAAATCAACGGATAGTGCGTGCACCCCAGCACCAGGGTGTCAACCTGTGCATCCTTCAACGGCGCAAGGTATTCCTCGGCGACGGCGAAGAGTTCGGGGCCGCTGGTAACGCCGCTCTCGACGAATTCGACAAAACGAGGGCAAGCCTGAGCTGTGATGGTGATGTCGGGGTCCGCCACAAAGAAATCCTGATAGGCGCCCGAATTGATGGTGCCCAGAGTGCCAATCACACCGATTCGTTTAGACCGCGTGCGCTGCACTGCAGTGCGCACAGCAGGCTGGATTACTTCAATAACAGGAATTCCGCGCTTGCGCTCAAAAAGCTCTTTTGCATCGCGATACATCGCTGCGCTCGCCGTATTGCAGGCAATGACAAGCAACTTGACGCCACGGTCTGCCAGATCGTCGAGCAATCGCAGTGCGTGCTCCCGAACCTCTGCGATGGGCAGTGGGCCATAGGGGCCATGATGCGTGTCCCCCACATAAATAATCGACTCACCCGGAAGTTGGTCGATGACGGCACGTGCCACAGTCAAACCACCGACACCACTGTCGATGATTCCGATCGGAGCATTACGATTCACAGTCACAGCCTACCCAGCACGTCACCGGAAAATTGTGGGCAGGATGGGGTCGCCCGCCGAGAGCCGGAATGCGTCCACCGGAAGTTCCGCAATCACCGCAGCATGATGCTGGCGTGCTCGCTGAACACCATCGGCCCCACGATGAGTGGAATCGATTGCCCCGCCCACCACGAGTTCGTGCACGAGAGGTCGACCAGGAACAGATCCGACCGAATCCCCCACGACCACGATTTCTTTGGTCGCTGTGCCGTCCACAATTTCACGGAATGCGGTTTTGCGGCCCGCAGGGTTTTGTTTTTCGGGAGAACGTTTCGCCACGGACACGCGTTCGCCAGCGTCATTCGTGTGTTCCACCAGTTTGTACACCATGCCCGCCGCCGGGGAACCCGAACCGGTAACCACCGAAGTGCCCACCCCAAAGAAATCCACGGGAGCACCGCGCAGCGCAGCAATAGTGTTTTCGTTCAAATCGTTCGTCACCGTAATCCGCGTGCTGGTGGCGCCCAGAGCGTCCAGCTGTTCGCGCACTTCACCAATCAGGGACGGCAAATCACCCGAGTCGATTCGCACAGCCCCCAGACCTGTTCCCGCGACCCGAATTGCGGTCTCGATTCCCTCGCGAATATCAAACGTGTCCACCAGCAAGGTCGTGCCGGGGCCAAACGCGGCGACCTGTGCACGGAACGCTTCCTCCTCGGAATCGTGCAAAAGTGTGAATGCGTGAGCAGCGGTACCCATCGTGGGGACCCCCCATTCACGACCGGCCTGCAGGTTGGATGTCGACGTGAAGCCGGCGATGTGTGCCGCGCGTGCTGCCGCTACAGCAGCGTCTTCGTTTGCACGACGAGACCCCATCTCGGCAATCGGACGTCCCGACGCAGCAGACACCATGCGCGATGCGGCCGTGGCGACCGCGCTGTCATAGTTGAGAATCGACAAAATCACGGTCTCGAGTATCACTGCCTCGGCAAACGAGCCTTCGACTTCGAGCACCGGCGAACCGGGGAAATACAGTTCACCCTCGGCGTAGCCTCGAACATCTCCAGAAAAACGGTAGGTCGAGAGGAAGTCCAACGTGTCGGCCGACACGATTCGATTGTGCTGCAACCACGACAGGGTGTCGGAATCGAAACGGAAATTTTCGATCGCGTCCAATACTCGACCGGTGCCCGCGAGCACTCCGTAACGTCGGCCGCCCGAAAGTCGGCGCGCAAAAACTTCGAACACACAGGTGCGTTGCGCGCGACCGTTTGCCAGGGCGGCGTCGAGCATCGTGAACTCGTACCGGTCGGTGTGTAATGCGGACGTCATGGCCGAGCGACTATTCGTCGCGCATCTTTTCGTAAATCTCCTTGCAGGAGGGGCACACCGGGAACCGTTCCGGGTTCGAATTCGGTGTCCACTTTTTTCCGCACAAGGCACGCACAGGTTTCCCCGTCACAGCGGACTCGACAATCTTGTTCTTCGGCACATAGTGCGAGAACTTATCGTGGTCGCCGTCCTCGGACAGTTCATCGTTGAGAAGCTGCTCGAGTTCCCGGTCCAGCAGATCGGTGCCGCCGTGGTCGCTGTCAGTTGCCATAGGTCAAGTTTACGCGTGCGGAACCGGCTAGCCCAGGCTTCCCAGTGTTATCGACAGCGCAATCGGTTCCCCGTCGCGGACAACAACCATGTCGACTGTGTCGCCCGGTTGATGCGAACGGACCTGTGCGGTCAAATCGACCTGATCACGCACGGGCACACCATCGAAGCTTGTGACGACGTCACCCGAGACCAGGCCCGCCTTCGCGGCCGCCGAGCCCAATTCAACTTCCGAAACAACGGCGCCCACGACTCCGGTGTTGTCGGTG
>CALBMG010000091.1 GCA_937896185.1 uncultured Microbacteriaceae bacterium
TTCCCGAACGGGCCTTTGGTACACGCACGATCCCGGCGCTCGGCTTACGCCTCGATGAAGCGTTCCATCTTTGCCGCAAGCTCAGGCTTTACACGGACATGGATGCGGGTACCCGACTCGATGTAGTCGGTATCCAGCACCTGTGCCTGATCGTGCAATTGGCTGACGAGTTCACCGTGGTCGTAGGGAATCACCAGGGTGAGTTCGACGTCCGGCTGCGGAATCATCGACGCAATTGCATCATCGAGTTCGGGAATTCCCTCGCCCGTGTACGCCGAAACAAACAATGCGTGGGGCTCAAGGCCCCGCAACACGATTCGTTGGTCGTCGGTAATCAGGTCGCTCTTGTTGAACACCACAATTTCGGGGATGTGACGGGCATCGACCTCGCCCAATACGTCGCGCACGGTCTGAATCTGAGCCGCCGGGTCGGGATGTGAGGCGTCGACGACGTGAACAACCACATCGCTCATCGTCACTTCCTCGAATGTTGAACGGAACGCTTCGACCAACTGGTGGGGCAGGTTGCGAACGAAACCAACCGTGTCCGCCAAAGTGTAGGGACGGCCATCGGGAGTAACCGTCTTACGCACCGTGGGGTCCAGAGTTGCAAAGAGTGCATTCTCGACCAACACACCCGCGTGCGTGATTCGGTTCAGCAACGACGACTTGCCCGCGTTCGTGTACCCCGCGATCGCTACGGAAGGAATCCCCGTCCGTTCACGATTAGCGCGCTTTGTCGCACGAGCAGGAGCGAAACCTTTGATTTGGGTACGCAACTTCGCCATCTTGGTGCGGATTCGGCGGCGGTCCAGTTCGATCTTGGTTTCACCAGGACCACGCGAACCCATACCCGCGCCCTGGCCACCCACCTGACCACCGGCCTGACGGGACATAGATTCACCCCAACCTCGCAGTCGAGGAAGCAAATATTCCAGCTGCGCGAGTTCGACCTGGGCTTTACCCTCACGCGACTTTGCGTGCTGGCTAAAAATGTCGAGAATCACTGCGGTGCGGTCGATGACCTTCACCTTTACCGCATCTTCCAAGGCGCGGCGCTGGCTGGGTGCCAACTCGGCATCGGCCACCACAGTGTCCGCCCCGAGTTCCTTCACGATGGCCGCAAGCTCTTCGGTCTTTCCGCGACCGAGGAACGTCGCGGGGTCTGGGTACGGGCGCTTCTGCAGGATCCCGTCCAACACAGTGGCACCAGCGGTCTCGCACAGTGCCGCGAGTTC
>CALBMG010000092.1 GCA_937896185.1 uncultured Microbacteriaceae bacterium
CCTCGCCCAAAGTCTCGGAGACTTTGCCGCCCTTGCGGACGATTTCTTCACCGCGCACAACGTCATTAGGCGTCAGATCAATACCGTTGGTGATGAGATCAATCAGTTCTCGCACATGAGTTTCCGCCCGAGAGACCTCGTCGACGTCACCTTCCAGACTGATGCGGTCACCTCGGGAAATGATGGTGACCGTGGGGTACCTTTTTTCCAACTCCGATAAAAATCGATCCTGAGGTCCCAATAATCTGACCATCGCGATTCCGTCGACTGTGATGTCGACACGTGAATTATTATCGGCCAAGGGTACCCTCGTCGAGATCTCCTGAAAGTACGTGCGCATGCACATGGAATACGGTTTGTCCCGCAGATTCACCTGAATTAAATATCAGACGGTAGTCACCATTGGACAACTCTGCGGCGATTTTGGCAGCACGTGAGACCATTTCAGCGAGAAGCGAAGGATTGGCGGCAGCCAATTCGGTCACCGTCGAAAACTCTTCAGTCTTTGGCACAACCACAACGTGAACGGATGCTTGCGGAGCAATGTCGTGGAATGCGATCAGGTGCTCGTCCTCGAACACGATACGTGCCGGGATTTCACGGGCTACGATTTTGCTGAAAATTGAAGTCACAGTCAAAGTTTACCGTCAGGCCCAACGACCGAGCCGAGCATTGAGGACTGAAATCGCTGCGGCACCCGCGGTGGAAGTGCGGACAACAGTGGGGCCCAAACGGACAACGTGAGCACCAGAATCGGTGAACTGCTGGAGCTCATTCGGGGTGATGCCGCCTTCGGGACCTACGACAACAACAATTGGCGCATCGGTCAATGTGATCGAAGTCACAGCTTCTGTCCCCGTAGGGTCGAGAACCAAAATCTGATGTGTCGTCGCCATCGCTGAAATCTGTGCTGAAGTCAGGGGTTCGGACACTTCGGGAATAAACGCCCTCATGGCCTGCTTGCTTGCCTCACGAACAATTGATGTCCACCGTTCCACACCTTTTGCAACTTTGGGGCCGGACCAGACAGAGATACTGCGCGACGCTGCCCACGGGTACACAGAATAGACACCTAATTCGGTTGCCATCTGGATGGCAAGTTCATCGCGATCGCCCTTTGCCAACGCCTGAATCAAGGAAATTGACGGGATTTCCGGACTTTCCACACGTTGTGATTCGATCTTCACGTCGATGCGGTCGGACGACACTGTGATGGCGTTACCCGTGATCATGAGACCGCGACCATTGGTAACTCGGATTGATTCGCCCACACGCAATCTGCTGACGCTCGCCGCATGGCGTGCCTCGGGACCAGAAATCACAGCAGTCGCGTCCGCCTCAGTCAAAGACTCTGAAATGTACAGGTGAGCCATCTTTATCCGAATAACCGATCACGAAGCTTCGAGAAGAGGCCCTGCTTCTGAGAGGCGAAACGTGGGGGTTGTGGGGTACGCAGAGCTGCAAACTTGTCGATAAGTTCTGTTTCAGCAGCCGAGAGTTTTGTAGGGGTTACGACGTGGACACCAAATTTGAGGTCACCACGAGCGCTGCCCCGCAGATGACCGATTCCTCGGTCGGCAATCGTGATCACATCACCGGCTTGTGCACCCGGTTTAATCGTGATTGTCACAGGGCCGTCGAGTGCATCTAGCGTCACCTGCGTGCCCTTGATGGCATCAACCATATCGACGTCGATGCTCGCGAACAGGTTGTCACCATCGCGCGAAAAAACCTCATCCGCGGCGACATGGAATTCGAGATAGAGATCACCACGGGGACCACCCGCCTCGCCGACCTCGCCGGCACCGGGCATATGCAAACGCATGCCGTTATCAACGCCCTGCGGAACTGTGATTTCGACAGTGCGGCGTGCACGGACTCGACCATGACCGGCACACGTGGGGCACTGTGACGGGATCACCGTTCCATATCCCCGGCAGCTGCCGCACTGCGCATTCGTTACGACATTTCCGAGCAGGCTTCGAACAGTGCGCTGGACCGAACCGTATCCCCCACAGACATCACAGGTCTGTTCCGAAACACCGGGTGCGCAGCACGACCCGCCACAGGTGTCACAGAGCGCCGCCGTATCAACTTCAACTTCACGGGTTTCACCAAAGATCACGTCAATCAGGTCGACATCGACGCGCAAGAGGGCATCAGCACCACGTTCCTGACGTGATCGCGGTCCGCGTTGGCCACCGCCTCCAAAGAAAGTGTCAAAAATGTCGCCCATGTTGTTAAATCCAAAGCCACCCATACCGGGGTTTCCTGAACCTCCCATGTCATAGTTTCGACGCTGGGTGGAATCGGAAAGGACATCGTATGCGTGGGTCACAAGCTTGAATTTTTCCGCTGCATCCTCGCTGGGGTTCACATCGGGGTGCAGTTCTCGTGCAAGCCGGCGATAGGCCTTCTTGATTTCGGCTTCCGAAGCTTCGCGGCTAACACCGAGTACGTCGTAGTGGTCCGTCATGACTGTTCTCCTAGCATGCGTGACAGGTATCGGGCAACTGCCCGAACTGCACCGAAATTAGTGTCGTAATTCATTCGCGTGGGACCAAGAATTCCAAGGCGAGCGGATTCACCGTTTCCCACAAAATATTCGCTCGAAACCAGTGAGGTTTCGGCCAGAGTGCCCTGCATCTCACGACCGATTCGAGCACCGACCCCGTGCTCGTCCAGTTCCATCTCGCGGAACAGCTTCAACAATGTGACCTGTTCGTCGATCGCATCAAGAACCGGAACGATATTGCCGCCAAAGTCATCTTCAGCCAGTGCGATGTTTGCCGCACCCGAGATAACCAATTTGTCGACTCGTTGCGCTTCGGCTTGTGCCGTAACTGCAGAGACCACCGAATCCCAAATCAATTGGTTGTGCTCGGGAAGTTGCAGTTTTACTGACCGAAGTTCCGCGGGAAGTGCCGCAATTGATTTCCCCACAACCGCAGCATTCAGAACAGCACGCATATGCGCGAGGAAGTCATCTTCGATATCCCGGGGCAATTCCATAATATTTTGATCCACTCGCCCACCATCAAGAATGAGAATGCCGAGATAGCGACCGTGTCCAAGTGACACTATTTCTAGGTGTCGGACAGTGTCCTGCCCGAAGCTGGGGTACTGCACCAACGCGACCTGATTGGTGAGCTGGGACAACAATCTGACCGTTCGGTGGAAAACATCATCCAGGTCGACAGAATCATCAAGAAATTTTTCGATGGCATGACGTTGAGCCGACGATAACGGTCGCATTTCGGCGAAATGGTTGACGAACATGCGATATCCCAAATCTGTTGGGATTCGTCCTGCCGAGGTGTGTGGAGCGTGGATCAGGTTTTCTTCCTCCAGCACGGCCATGTCATTTCGAATTGTTGCAGCGGATACAGAAAATCCGTGCCGTTCAACGATGGCTTTGGAACCCACGGGCTCTCGTGACGCAACATAGTCTGCGACGATTACGCGAAGGACTTCCAATGCGCGTTTCGAGACCATGTTCACCCCCTTCTGGCACTCGGTACATCAGAGTGCTAACCCTTTAAGTGTAGCGATTGAGCTCTTCCAGCGCCGTCTCGCTCAGTGATTTCATTGTGAATTTTCGTGCCATAATTGAATTTATGAAGGACTCTCGATTTGTGCGTCAGGTTGTGGAATTTCTCGATAAGCCACTGACTCCCTACGACGAGCGGCTCTATTCGGCAGTTATCCACCTCTCTGGCTTACTGGGACTCGTATTCCCCATGGCCGCATATTTTGCCTTCCGAAACCGCAACGACGTGTTGCGTCGTCATTCCGCAGAGGCCACGAATCTGCAGATTACAGTGGGAATATTTTGGCTGGCCTATGGGATGGTCTGGACAATCCCCGTCTTCAACCTCGTGTTCGCCATTCCACTCATCCTCATTGTTCTTCCCGCGGTTGCACTGACAATCGGTCTTCCAGTGTTTGGGGCCATCAAGGCTTTGGCCGGTGAACGATTCGATTACAAAGTCGGGCTTCGAATTTTTAGCTAGTCAGATCTCGAGCAACCGAATCGGCCAACAAACGTCCCTGTAACGTCAGCACAAGTCGGCCCGCTAAGGCTTCGACACCATCGACGAGTCCGCGTGCAATCAATGCCGGTATAACTCCGGGAGAAACCCGCGAAATATCCGCAATGCGTAAACCCGTACGTACTCGAATTTGCAAGACTATGCGCTCAAACAGTTGTTCGGACTCTGACAGTATCTCGTGACCAATGGCCGGAGTAGTCCCCCGACTGAGACGCTCGGCATATGCCGCAGGGTGCTTTGCGTTCCACCATCGCGCGCCACCAACATGACTGTGCGCGCCAGGACCGTAACCCCACCAATCTGTGCTGTTCCAATACGCCTGATTGTGACGTGACTCGCAACCCGGCTTGGCCCAGTTGCTTACTTCGTACCACTGGAACCCATTAGTAGAAAAAGTCGAATCACACAGTTCATACATTTCCGCGTGCATGTCATCGTCAACGGGGGGTAACTCGCCGCGAGCAATACGACGCGCCATGGCGGTCCCCTCCTCGACAATCAAGGAATACGCCGAGATATGGTCCGTATCCAACTCGAGTGCGATATCGAGTGACTTCTGCCATTCGTCAATTGTTTCTGTTGGCGTTCCATAAATCAGGTCAACGCTGGTTGCCAACCCCACCTCTCGAGCTGCGCGGACAACTTCCGGGATTCGGTCGGGATTGTGGGTTCTGTCCAACAATTCCAACACGCGGGGTACCGCTGATTGCATTCCGAACGAAACCCTGGTGATTCCGGCTTCGCGAAGCCTCTCGAGAATCTGTGGGGTAACTGTGTCCGGATTTGCTTCAATCGTGACCTCAGCGTCAGCGTCAATTCCGTGCACGCCCCTGATAGCCGTTATGACTTGCGCAATCTGGTCAGTGTGCAGCAGCGAGGGGGTGCCCCCACCAAAAAAGATGCTGTGAGCCGATCGAATCGGCACAGTAGCGGCAGCCAATACTGCGGCAGAAAAATCAATTTCGGCAATCACATCGTCTACAAAGGATTCGCGGGTTACACCGCGAAGCTCCGTACTGGTGTACGTATTGAAATCGCAGTATCCGCAACGGACTGTACAAAACGGAATGTGCACGTAGACAGAAAACGGCGTCGTTTCGTTAGTGCGGAAATCGAGAACTCCTGAATCTGGAAGAGGCGCACCCAGAGGCAAACGTGCCATCAGTGACCGTTCCACAAGACGTGCATACGGTACAACATGACGGTGTTAGCGAAACTGACCAAAGCAAGGCCGTAATTCGCCCATTTCGTCTTCTCGGCAAGGGCAAACACCACGATTCCTGGAACCATGAGGGCGTCCGTAATGAGGTACATCCAGAACTCGAGCGGATCGGCCACGGGGGCGTTACCCCACAACGGTGAGAGTATCGACACAACCACCTGTAAAACCAGCAACACAGCCGAGCCCGCAACGGGCAACACCGTGAAATCCGATGGAGCTTTACCCCGAAGCGCGAAGATAAGGGCAACACAGCTACCCACCAGACCGAGCATTCCCTGTGCCAGAGTGAACCACTCAATCACGAGGAAAACCGATCTCTACCCGCCCGATGCCCTTGCGGAATGCCACCAGAGCTATGAGGACGCCGTCGGGGGCACAGACAGCGACTAGCGGCGAATCGGGAATGTCAAGAACAATTTTTTTACCGTGCATGATATCCATAGCTTGTTGAGCGTCGACAGTTACGAGCGGGAACAATCGGCCAGCTATCTCGGCGGGACTATGCAGCGTGGTTTCCACAATGCTAGATGCGTCAAGCGCTTCGTTAACATCAAATGGGCCGACTCGCGTGCGGCGCAAAGCCGTCAAGTGCCCTCCGACATGCAAGGCGTCACCTAAATCACGCGCGAGGGCCCTGATGTACGTGCCACTGGAGCAATCAACGATGACATCTAAATCGATGAAGCCATCCGATCGCGTGCGATTCAACACATCAAATCGGTAGACGGTGACCTCACGTTCAGGGATAACAACGTCCTGACCTTCGCGCACCAATTCATGGGCGCGCTTTCCCTCGATTTTGATTGCCGAGACGCTCGACGGGCGCTGTGAAATCGCACCCGTCAGGCTGTGGATAACGCTATCGATATCGGAATCGGTGATTCCCTGAATATCTGATGATTCGGCGATGAAAACAATGTCGCCCTCACGATCATCGGTATGTGTCGACGAACCGAGCCTAATCGTTGCGGTGTACTGCTTGTCCAGACCCACAAGGTAGGTCAACAATCGAGTTGATGATCCGACACCCAATGTCAACAGGCCCGTCGCCATGGGATCCAGGGTTCCCGCATGACCTACTTTTCGCGTATTCAGTGCGCGTCGAGCTGAAGCAACCACCGCGTGAGAGGTAGGGCCTGTCGTTTTATCGATGAAAAGGATGCCAGAAACCACTCCCCGAGGTTATCAGGCGTAAAGTTACTGACGTGAGACTTGCCGTAATTGGTGCGGGTGCCGTCGGCGGCACATTGGCCGCACTAGCTTCCCGTGCTGGACACGACGTTACCGTCGTGGCTCGTGGCGAACACTCCGCGTCAATTGAACGACATGGATTGTCCGTTGCTGGAGCGTTTGGTCAGTCGACCAGCGCACCACGAGTTGCCCAAACCATAACCGCCGACGATAAATTCGACCTCGTAATCGTCGCGGTGAAGGCACACCAGACCCCAAGTGCTTTAAGTGGTAACGATATTGCTGCGGGAACACCGATACTTGTTGTCCAAAACGGACTCGGTGGTTTCGACGTCGTGAGGGAATATTTCCCCGAGAATCCGGCAGCAATCGGCCTTGCGCTTTTTGGGGCGACAATTGTCGAACCCGGTCGTGTCAATGTCACGTATTCCGCCTCCCTTGTCGTCGGCGGGGACTCAGCCGCGTGCAAAGCAACCAAATCGATACTCGGTGCTCATCTTCGAGTCCGACTAACTCGGCATCCTGAAGGTGCCGTATGGACAAAGCTGGTCATCAATGCGGTAAATGCAGTACCTGCGATGACCGGACTCTCTGTTCAACGCACAATCGCACACCCAATGCTCCGGCGGATCGTGACCGCACTAATGCGAGAGACAGCACGAATTGGTTTTGCGCGGGGCGAGAAATTTGCTGATTTGGGTGCTGTTTCTGCTGCAGACGTGAAATTCGTGGCCTTGGCACCATTACTCCTCAGCCAAATTATTCCGCTGCGCCTTGCATCAAAAATGGGTGATGTACCCAACTTTGCCTCCACCATGCACAGTATTCGTCGTGGACGAACCACAGAAGTGGATTTCTTGTCCGGTGCTGTGGTTCAGGAGGCTGCCGCAATCAATCGCGATGCACCCGTAAACAGGACGGTGACTGAACTCATTCACGAAGTCGAACGATCTGGCATTTTCATGGAGCCAGACGAAGTTATCGAACGAGTTCCTCTGGTGTAAATGGCCCGTTTGTAGTTATGCCAAGGACTTGGTGTGCCACACGGTTTTGGTCTCAACCAACGACGAAATTCGCGAAACAGATAATGAGAGTGCGTCCGAAACAGGTCGAACAACTCGCTTCAACGTCGCCGACGCTTCTGCTTCCCATTCAGCCCATGGCTCACCGTTAGCTCCCGACAAATCAAGAGCATTAACATCTCCGTGATTCGCCATCCACGGCATGATTTCGGCCACATTTCCGGTCAGGATATTAACGACACCACCGGGGACGTCGCTGGTAGCGACAACTTCAGCAAAGGTCATAGCAGCCAGTGGCTGAGAGGCATTGGCGACGACCACGACAGTATTCCCTGTCACAAGTGCAGGGGCAATTGCCGACACCAGTCCCACAAGCCCGTGGCCGGACTGTTCCGCCACAGCCACAACGACACCGGTAGGAACCGGAACAGAAAGGTTGAAGAAAGGGCCAGAAACGGCATTAGCGTTGCCCGCAACCTGGGTGTACTTATCCGCCCAGCCGGCGTACCAGACCCACATGTCGATAGCCGCTGAAACCTCTGCGCGTGCAACTTTTTCAGAACAACCGGACTGTTGACGGAGCTCGCTTACGAACTGATCCGCGCGACCGTCCAGCATTTCCGCGATTCGATAGAGCACCTGAGATCGGA
>CALBMG010000093.1 GCA_937896185.1 uncultured Microbacteriaceae bacterium
AGGACAGCGTTCTGCGGTACACCACGGAATGGCAGGACTATGTGACTCGCCAGGCCCGTTGGGTGGACTTCGAGAACGATTACAAGACGCTGGACATTACCTTCATGGAGAGCGTGATTTGGGCTTTCAAGCAACTGCATGACAAGGGACTCGCATACGAGGGATACCGCGTTTTGCCGTACTGCTGGCGCGATCAAACCCCACTGTCCAACCACGAACTGCGCATGGATGACGACGTCTACAAGATGCGTCAAGACCAAACGGTCACCGTAACTTTCCCTCTGTACGGTGCAAAGGCAGAATCTTTGGGCCTCGACGGTGTTATGGCGTTGGCATGGACCACCACACCGTGGACTCTCCCCACAAATGCTGCACTGGCGGTCGGGCCACAGATTGAGTACTCGGTTGTCCCTGCTGGAGATGCTGGAGCGGCAGCCGTGGGCAAATCTTTCTTGCTGGCGACCGACACCATCGCCAACTACGCAAAAGAACTTGGCTATGCAGATGCTGCTGCAGCCCGCGACGCCGTGACCGCCACGATCTTCGGATCAGAGCTTGAACATGTCACCTACACGCCCATCTGGATGCACTTTGCGGACCGCGAACAGATGGCCAACGCCTGGAAGATTTTGGTTGCCGACTATGTCGCAACCGGTGAGGGCGCGGGTATCGTTCACCAGGCACCCGCATACGGTGAAGATGACCAAATCACGTGTGCACGCTATGACATTCCTGTCATCGTTTCCGTTGACGAATCCGGATGCTTCCTGCCCGAGGTGACCGAGGTTGCGGGTCTGCACGTTTTTGATTCCAACAAGCCACTGACTCAGTTGTTGAAGACGGACGGCCGACTACTTCAGCAGAAGTCATACGAACACTCGTATCCGCACTGCTGGCGTTGCCGCAACCCTCTTATTTACAAGGCGGTGTCGTCGTGGTTTGTCCGCGTCCCAGAATTCCGGGACCGCATGGGCGAACTTAACCAGGACATCAACTGGGTGCCCGACAATGTTAAGGACGGGCAGTTCGGCAAATGGGTTGCCGGTGCCCGTGACTGGTCAATTTCACGAAACCGTTACTGGGGCAGCCCGATTCCGGTGTGGAAGAGTGACAACCCGGAGTACCCCCGAATCGATGTCTATGGTTCGCTGGACGAACTTGAAGCAGATTTTGGTGTGCGACCCACGGACCTGCACCGTCCGTTTATCGACGAGTTGACGCGCCCGAACCCGGACGACCCGACCGGTCAGTCGACCATGCGTCGCATCACCGATGTTTTGGACGTGTGGTTCGATTCTGGTTCGATGCCGTTCGCGCAGGTTCACTATCCGTTTGAGAACCGCGAATGGTTTGACTCTCACAACCCGGCCGACTTCATTGTTGAATACATCGGTCAGACTCGTGGTTGGTTCTATACCCTGCACGTGTTGTCGACTGCCTTGTTCGACCGCCCTGCTTTCACCAACGTCATTTCGCACGGAATCGTGTTGGGCAACGACGGCCAGAAGATGTCCAAGTCTCTGCGCAACTATCCAGACGTCGCCGAGGTCTTTGACCGTGACGGAGCCGATGCCATGAGGTGGTTCCTCATGTCGTCGTCGGTGATCCGTGGCGGGAACCTTGTGGTGACCGAGGAGGGCATCCGCGAGGGTGTGCGCCAGTTCCTGCTGCCGCTGTGGAGTACTTACTATTTCTTCACGCTGTATGCAGGCGATTTGACTCCGGTATGGCGCACAGACTCGCACAATGTTTTGGACCGATATCTGCTGTCGAAGACACGTGAGCTGATCGAGACGGTGACCGGTCAATTGGATGCACTCGACAGCCCAATGGCCGCAGCACAGCTTCGGGACTTCGCTGACGTGTTGACCAACTGGTATGTTCGCCGATCGCGCGACCGTTTCTGGTCGGGTACTGACCAAGACGCAGTGGACACCCTGTACACGGTCCTCGAAACCGTGTGCCGTGTTGCT
>CALBMG010000094.1 GCA_937896185.1 uncultured Microbacteriaceae bacterium
CGACGCTCTTCCGATCTCTCCAACGGCTCGTGATACAGAGTGTTCAACGCGATGCCCACAATGGACAAGCTCGTTACAACCCAATACGCCCACAGCCACCCTCTCGCCGACTGTCCCCGCGTCATCCGGGCCAGAATCGCAAACAGGATCAACAGGAAACCCCAGATACTGAAACTACCGAGAAAAAATGTTTGTGTAACCGCAACCCCAAGGAAGCCATAGATGATTGCTGTCTCGCTGTTGCCGATGACGGACAACAAAAGCTGGGGATCCACCCAACTCGCGAACGCCAGAATTTGCGTGTTTACGTCCATCTAATAACTCCTAGCCCTAACGTATGACTCATTCTGGCGTCCTCCGACGGGGGAACAGCAATAACAAGCCGACGGATACAAACAGTACAAAGAAATCCAGGTTTGTTCCCTCTGAAAGATACGTCACGAAATTTGTGTACGCCTCTATCGGTGACACAAAACCGGGGATTCCAGGGTTCGAGGTAGCCACTTTTACCACACCGTCCCAGGGACCTGTGAGCAGAACGTCACGAGCCCTCCTCCTGTAGACCAAAGTCAGTTGACTGTGCACATGGATAAATAGTGACACGAGAGGATAAATTAAGCAACTCTCAAAATCCTATAGGATTTCCGATCAGGGCACAGTAGGAAAGTTCTCAAAAACTGGTCGGGCAATAAATATCAACCCACGGACAGAACAGGCAAAAGCTCTGACAAATCCGAACGAATTCCCGAAGCCCGTAACTGTCCCGCCGCGACAGCCTCTGACCACGAACGTGAGCCGGTCGCCAAGTGAATCCAGCCGACAGGGTCGCATTCCACAACGTTCGGCGGAGTACCCCGAGAGTGCGAGGGTCCGTCGACACAGTGCACCGCACCAAACGGGGGCACACGCACCTCGACAGAATTTCCCGGGGCAGCATCGGACAACAGTTGCAGCAAATAGCGCACCGCGCCGGCGATATCATCGCGTCGAGGTTCAGTGCCTAAGGCCGCACGCACATGCTCCAGCCCTGTGTGGTCATCGATCCGCGGTTTTCCCATGGAATTCACGCTAGCAGGGCATTTCGGTAGGGTTTGAGGGTGAAGATTCTTGTATTGGGTTCCGGCGCCCGCGAACACGCCATCGTCTCGACCCTGTTGCGTGACCCTGCCGGTCACGACATTATTGCCGCACCGGGTAACGCCGGAATCGCGCAGGTCGTCGAAACTGTCGCAATGGACATCACAAAGGGCGATGTCGTCGCCGCCTATGCAGAAGATACCCAGGTCGACCTGGTCGTCGTCGGGCCCGAGGCCCCCCTCGTGGCCGGTGTGGCCGACGCACTGCGCGCCCGGGGCATCGCCGTTTTCGGCCCCAACAAATCCGCAGCCCGTTTGGAAGGCTCAAAGGACTTCGCAAAAGAAATTATGGAAGCCGCCGGCGTACCCACGGGCCGCGCTGTCAGCGCATCGTCGATCGAGGAAGTCGACGCCGCGCTGGACGAATTTGGCGCACCGTATGTGGTGAAAGCCGATGGACTCGCAGCGGGCAAGGGCGTGATCGTTACCGCTGACCGTGATGCGGCGCACGCTCACGCAGCACACTATGTGCAATACGGTCCCGTGCTGGTTGAAGAATTCCTGGACGGCCAAGAAGTTTCGCTTTTTGTTCTGTCAGACGGCGAGAACGTCGTGCCGTTGAGCCCCGCCCAGGATTACAAGCGCGCGTTGGACGGCGATGAGGGCCCCAACACGGGTGGAATGGGCGCATATTCGCCACTGCCATGGCTGCCAGCTGGTTTCGTCGACGAGGTTGTGCAGTCTGTCGCCGTTCCGACCATCCGAGAGATGGCTGCGCGTGGAACCCCCTTTGTGGGTTTGCTGTACTGCGGCTTGATCATCACCGCACGAGGTGTGCGAGTTATCGAATTCAATGCACGTTTCGGCGACCCCGAAACGCAGGTCGTTCTGGAACGGCTCGATTCGTCATTGGCGTCGCTGCTGTTGGCGACGGCCACGGGCGCACTGGATAGCGAACCAGCCCCTGTCTTCTCGGACGATGTGGCAATCACCGTGGTGCTCGCCAGCGAAGGCTACCCCGAATCGCCAATTACGGGACGGCCCATCTTTGGGTTGGCCGAAGCACTCGATGTTCCCGGTGTGTCGATTGCTCATGCTGCAACCGCGGCCAGCGAGGGTGGGTTCACGGCCACGGGAGGCCGAGTCTTGTCCGTCATCGCGCGTGCCGAATCTTTCGCCGAGGCTCGCACCAAGGCCTACGAAGCCCTGTCGTTCATCGACCTTGACGGTTCACACTTCCGCACCGACATTGCACTGCGAGTCGTATCGTGACCGTCGACGGTTGGACGCTCGCCTATTCGGGGAAGGTCCGCGACCTATATATTCCGGAAACGGAATCCAGCCTGGATGATTCGGCCATGATGCTCATGGTCGCCAGCGACCGCGTGAGCGCCTTTGATCATGTTTTGGAACCCGGCATCCCCGGCAAGGGTGCGTTGCTCACTCAGTTATCGCAGTGGTGGTTCGCGCAACTGACCGAATTCCCTAATCACCTGCTGGGAATTGCAGCACCCGAAGCAATCGCCGACCGATCCATGGTGGTTCGCACCCTGAATATGCTTCCCGTGGAATGTGTTGTTCGTGGTTACCTTGTCGGCTCTGGATGGTCGGAATACCAGCAGACCCAGACCGTCTGCGGCATCCCTCTTCCCGCCGGTTTGAACAACGGGGACAAGCTGCCCGAGCCCATTTTCACCCCCGCATACAAGGCCCCGCTGGGCGAACACGACGAGAACATCAGTTTCGAACAGGCCTGCGAATTGGTGGGACACGACACTGCCGAAGAACTCCGGTCGGCAAGTCTGGCTATTTACACACGCGCTGCAGCCATCGCGGAATCCAAGGGCCTGATCCTCGCGGACACCAAATTTGAATTTGGCCGCAACCGCGAGACCGGCGAGCTCACTCTGTGCGACGAAGTTCTGACTTCGGATTCCAGCCGATACTGGGATGCGGAAACATATGCCGCTGGCGGAATCAATCGTCTCGAGTCATTTGATAAGCAGATCGTTCGCGACTGGCTGGCCGCCAACTGGGACAAAACGGGAACACCTCCGACCCTTCCCGCGGACATCGTGGAACAAACTGCCGCACGCTACCGTGAACTGATTTCACGCCTCACGGAATAAATCCATCACAGCTCACATCACAACGGTATGACCTCGATTGCAGCTGCCACGCACATGGGCGCCGTCACACTCGATGTGGCCCAGCTCGACACCATGATTCGTTTCTATACCGACGGCGTCGGTCTCGAGCTCATCACCAACGAGAACGGTGTGGCCACACTGGGCCGCAACGGGATCGTGTTGATGGTGCTGCGTCACGCACCGGGGCTCAAACATGCCGGACCCCGCGAGGCGGGCCTGTTTCACACCGCCATTCTGTTTGACACCGAACCGGGACTAGCAACGGCTGTACTGCGGGTAGCACAAGGGTTCCCCGCAACCTTTACGGGCAGTGCCGACCACCTCGTGTCCAAGGCCTTCTATTTCGACGACCCCGAAGGCAACGGTGTCGAGTTGTATTGGGATCGCCCCCGAGCCCAGTGGACAATCAACGGCGGCACAATTCAGATGGACACCCTGCCGCTGGACCCCAACGCCTACCTCGGCGACCATGTCACCGACGACACATTCGCCGCGCACGGCACACACCCCGTCACTGTCGGTCACGTGCATTTGTCGGTCGGCGACGTCGAGGTCGCACACGATTTCTATGTGAACCACATCGGTTTTGATGAAACGTTCCGATTCGGCGGCCAAGCCCTGTTCGTTTCCGCCGGTGGCTATCACCACCACATGGCCATGAACACGTGGAAGTCACGGGGGGCCGGAATCCGTCAACCAGCGCTGGGGCTCGGAATTGTCGACATCACACTGCCGACTTCCGACGACCGCGGGCTCGTCATCGAACGCTTAACCCATTTCGGCCACCAAGTGCGCGACGACGGAAAGATTGTCACCGTCGACGACCCGTGGGGCAACGTAGTGAAGCTCGCAATCGCCTAAACGCGCCACACACTGCGCGAATGAGCACACCGCAGCCGATAGACTGGAACCCGGTATCCGCCCAATCTTGAGGAGCATTCGTGCCCACTGTAATTGTTGAGGTCATGCCCAAAGAAGTGCTTCTGGACCCGGCCGGTAAAGCAACCGCCCGTGCCCTGCAGCGTTTCGGCGACGGCGAAATCACGGATGTTCGCATCGGGAAGCGTTTCGAAATCACGGTCAACACCGACGTCACGCCCGAACTGCTCGACCACATCGGCGAACTCGCTCGCGACGTGCTCTCGAACCAGGTCATCGAAGACGTCACGTCGATCCGCGTAGCCGAGTAAACCGTGCGCGTCGGAGTCATCACTTTCCCCGGTTCGCTCGACGACCGCGACGCACTGCGTGCCGTGCGCCTCGCAGGTGCCGAACCCGTCGCCCTGTGGCACGATTCGCACGACCTGCAGGACGTTGACGCCCTCATCATCCCCGGCGGGTTCTCGTACGGCGACTACTTGCGGTGTGGCGCAATCGCCGCACACTCGCCGATCATGTCGGAAGTCATCGACGCCGCAAACAAAGGCTTGCCCGTGCTGGGAATCTGCAACGGGTTCCAGGTCCTCGTCGAAGCACACCTTCTGGAGGGTGGCCTGATTCGCAACGACCACGGTACGTTCATTCGCCGTGACCAGAAACTTCGCGTCGAAAACACCGGCACCGCGTGGACCAACCAGTACGAGCTCGGGCAAGAAATCACCATCCCCCTGAAAAACGGTGAAGGTGGATTCATCGCCGACGAGGAAACACTGAAGCGCCTCGAAGGTGACGGGCTGGTGGCCTTCCGCTATCTCGACGTCAACCCCAACGGCTCACTCAACGACATCGCAGGACTGCGCAATGCACGCGGCAACGTTGTCGGACTGATGCCCCACCCCGAGCACGCCGTAGAGGCGGGCTTTGGCCCCGACGCCGAACGCATGCAGTCCGGCACCGACGGCCTCGCAATGTTTGTTTCGGTACTCACCGACACCGTTCTTTCGAAGTAAGGAAACCCGTTGACCGAGCTCGTCCTCGACACCGTCGAAAACGCCGCCGCAACCCCCGACAAGCACCAGCCGTATGAGCTGTTGGGCTTGAAGGCTGACGAATACGCCCAGATTCGTGAAATCTTGGGCCGCCGCCCCACCAGCGGGGAACTGGCCATGTATTCCGTAATGTGGTCGGAACACTGCTCGTACAAGTCGTCCAAGGTGCACCTGCGCCAGTTCGGCCAGAAGGTCAGCGACGACATGAAGAAGCACCTCATGGTCGGCATGGGCGAAAACGCCGGTGTTGTCGACATCGGTGAGGGCTGGGCTGTCACCTTCAAGGTTGAGTCACACAACCACCCTTCATACATCGAGCCTTTCCAGG
>CALBMG010000095.1 GCA_937896185.1 uncultured Microbacteriaceae bacterium
TAGGTTCCCCAGCGCAGGCGACGGCGGGCGGCGCGCTTCTTGTCTTCGGCGATGATCGTCTCGAGGAAGTCGGGGGTCGCAAACGTCTCCGCTTCGCCCAATCCGGCGTAAGCACCGAACATCCCGGAAATCTTGGGCATTCTCTTGGTGACGGCATCGAAGATGAGGGGTTGTGCTGCTGCACCGACCAATATCGGTCGAGATGCGGCACTGACCGTTGTTTCATTGACGCCCGCGATGACGACGGTGACGTTGTCGGGTGCACCACGATCCAAGGCGGCGTCGTTCAGTTTCTGCGTGGCGACACCCGCATCGGGGGTGTCTCGCAGGATGCGCTCGATTGTGTTCTCGGGCACGTAGCCGCAGAGCCCATCCGAACACAACATCCAGCGGTCGCCGGGTTGGGTGTCGAGGACGGTCGAATCGACCATCGGCGGGGTGTCAAAGTCGCCGAGCACGCGCATCAGCACGTTGCGGCGAGGGTGCACCAACGCTTCCTCTTCGGTAATGCGACCGGTCTCGACGAGCCTTTGCACAAAGGTGTGGTCGGTGGTGATCTGATCCAACCGGTTGTTGCGCAGCAGATAGATGCGTGAGTCACCGATGTGCGCAATTACCATCTTGTCGCCCAAACGAATCATCGCGCTGACGGTGGTGCCCATTCCCGACAATTCGGGGTGCTGGCGCACCGCCTCGCTGAGTTCCGATGAACCCGCAATGATGGCGTTCACCAGTTCGTGTTGGGCTTTATCGGTTGACTCAAAAAGCTCGTCGGCTACTGCGGTGACCGCCTGCGTGGCCAGCGAACTGGCGACGTCACCACCGGCGTGACCGCCCATGCCGTCGGCGACCATGAACAGGTGGGTTCCGGCGTAACCGGAATCCTGGTTGCTCGCACGAACCCGACCAATGTGACTTCCCGCGGCTGACAGTAGCCGTGCACCCATTAGGGCCTCAGCTCGAAGATTGTCGAACCGATCGAGACGGGCACATAGGGGGGAACCGGGGTGGGCACGCTGACCCGCTGGTTGTTCACGAATGTGCCGTTGGTGGAGTCAAGGTCCTGGATGACCCAGCCGCCGTTCCACAGTTGCAGTCGGGCGTGGTTTGTCGACGTGTATTCGTCGCGGATCACGAGACCAGATTGGGCGCTGCGGCCGATGGTGAGCTGGTCGGATTCCAGGGGAATTTCGAGGCCCTCGCGGGCGCCCGCGACGATGAGCAGTACCCGTGCCGGGTCCTCGGTGTTGCGTTCGGGGGTGGGCGGGATGAATGCGGGCGCTGATGCTTCGGGGTTGACGGTGACATCACCGCGGGCGTTGGCGTCGCCGCGGCGAACATAGTGACCGAACAGGTCGCTGCGCAGCGCGTACAGAATGGCGAAAACAAAGATCCACAACACGGCGAGGAACCCGAAGCGCAAGATAAAGAGCGTCAGTTCACTCATGCGATTCCTCCGGGGGCGGGGACGACTCGGAAAATGATTCGGGCCGCGCCGATTTCGATCACGTCGCCCTGTTCCAGCGGGCTGATGGTGATGGTGCGGCCGTTGAGCATCGTGCCGTTGGTCGACTTCAGGTCTTCGATTCCCGCGACGGTGCCGTTCCAGATGATGCGGGCGTGATGACGCGAGGCTGCGCCGTCGTTGACCGTGATGGCCGCGGTCGCGCCGCGACCCAGGATGGTTTCGCCCGATTTCAGGGGAATCAGTGTGCCGTTGATTTCTACAGCGGCCTGCCAGCTGGTCGCCGCAGCATCGCCGGCGGCGCTGGTGACGCGCACGAGGCCTTCGGTCAGGCTGGGCTGTTCCACCAGGGTGACGGTGACGGGGCCGGCGAACGCATAGTGCTGACGGGCGGCATAGTCGCGAACGTTGCCCACCAGTTCATTGATCAGCACGGCACCGTGTGCGCGCAACCGGGCGAGGTCGAGCCCGCCGAGTTCCACAGTGAACGCGTGGGGGGCGAGGATACGGTCACGGCTGACGATGACAGCCTTGGTGTCCATCTCGCGTTTCAGTGCTGCCGAAATTTCGATCGGCTGCACGCCGCTGCGGAATGTTTTGGCGAACGCTCCACCAACGAAGCGCTCTAAACCGCGCTCTACGTTGTCGAGTAGGCCCATCTTCACCCCTGCCGCAACACTCTTTGTGCTGGTTTTAGTCTACCCGCACTGTGCTGGGCGACACCTCGGCACCCAGAGCCTCTGACAATGTGGTAGCCTCGTCACGATGCGCAAGCATCACGCGCGAGTGGCGGAATGGCAGACGCGCTGGCTTCAGGTGCCAGTGCCCGCAAGGGCGTGGGGGTTCAAGTCCCCCCTCGCGCACAGTAGTGAAATTCGAATTCGATCCTGTGGGATGACGAAGGACGGGTCTCGACTGTGAAACGCATCGTGGGGAACGAGCAGTACTTCACCCCCAACGATGTGGCGCGTTCCTGTGTGGAACGAGTAGACAGACTGTTCCCTCTGTCCGGTTTTGACCGCATCGTCGAACCCAGTGCGGGGGATGGCGTGTTCCTGAGGTTCTTGCCGTCGTCGACGATTGCCGTGGATATCGAACCGCAATCCGATTCAATTGTGCGCGCTGACTTTGTGTCCTGGAATCCACCTTCTCTTACGGGTGCGCCGTCGAGGACACTCGTCATCGGCAACCCGCCGTTTGGTCAACGTGCGGCGCTCGCGATGTCGTTCATCCAACATGCTGCGGAATTCGCTGATGTCATCGCATTTATCCTGCCGATGAGTTTCAACAAGTACACCTTTCAGGATCGGGTACACCGCAATTTTCATCTGGTCGAATCCACCAACCTGACGGTCGCCTATGACGTGACAGCGCAAGAAAACGAGTCGACGCCGACGCCGAAGTCCCGAGCGGTCACCGTCAACACGGTCTTCCAGGTGTGGGAGAAACGCGCCGAGGCACGCGCTGTGGCACCTCGAATCACGGCTCACCCCGATTTCACGATGAAACACGCCCACCTGGCATGGACGACCGAGGCCCAACGTCAAGAATTGCGGGACGCCCACGATTTCGCAATAGCGCAGGTGGGTGCAAATTTTGCGCCCAAGGATGTTGACTCGGTTACCAAGGGAAGTCACTGGTTTGTGCGCGGAATGGTTCCCGGGGTGCGGGAGGTCTTTGAGCGCCTCGATTTTTCACACCTCTCGGGCATGAATACCGCTCACACGAGCTTGTCGAAACGCGACATCATCGAGGCGTATTCGCGCGCCCTCGAAACTCGTCCATCGTCCGATTGACACCCAACAGGTCGGCGGTCCAGTCAAATGCCCGGGTGGGCAGGAACCGCAACACGGGGACGATTCCGACGAGCCGCGGCAAATTGAGAACCAGCGTGTTGGATTCGATGGCGTTCGCGATCGAGGCAGACACCGCCTCGGGTTTCAGGATAGGCAACAGCCAGGGAACCCGGGTGCGCACGCCA
Source organism: uncultured Microbacteriaceae bacterium (assembly GCA_937896185.1). Taxonomy (GTDB): domain Bacteria; phylum Actinomycetota; class Actinomycetes; order Actinomycetales; family Microbacteriaceae; genus MWH-TA3. Next base: position 3,447 of record CALBMG010000095.1, read on the forward strand.
TCAAACAGTCCCGTGGAAATGTAGAACGGGTTCACGGTCAGGGTGGTCACCCGGCTGCGCGCCCCACGCAGTTCGTTCCGCAGAGATTCGGTGAAACCGATCACCGCGTGCTTGCTGGCGGAATAGTCGGTCAGTTTGGATACGCCGACGAGCCCCGAAGCGCTGGCGATGGTGACGATTCGGCCGCGGTTGCGGTCAATCATTCCGGGCAAAAATGCGCGCGTGGTCCAATAGTGGGCCAAGACGTTGACGTCGAAGGTGCGACGGATTCCCTCGGTGGTTCCGTCCAGCAATGATGTGCCGTTGACGACCCCCGCATTGTTAATGAGCACATCGATTCCACCGAATTTTTTCGTCACCTGTCGTGCTGCCGCAGCGACCGCGGCATCGTCGGATACATTGACGGTCTGACTGCTCGCGTCGAAACCGGCAGCGCGCAGTTCGGTTGCGACTGTGCGAGCGCTGGCAGCGTCGAGGTCCCAAATCACGATTCGTGCACCCCTGCGGGCACAATCAAATGCCATGAGTCGGCCGATTCCGGAACCACCGCCGGTGATGAGGACGGTCGAATTCTGGAGCGAAAAACGTGTCATGTCGGACCTATTTCAGAAACGGAACGCGGCGCAGGACGCGCAACGCCAGGGTGAGGAATCGGGCATATCTGTGATGGTCGGCCCCGGCACCAGGGCCGATAGGCAGGACGCTTTGCACCGAAACGGTTTGCGTGTTGGTGTATTTCAGCAGCCCTTCGACACCATGTCGCCGACCCAACCCGCTGTTTTTCATACCGCCCATCGGTGCGTCATACGACGCCCATGCAGCACTGTAACCTTCGTTGATGTTCACTGTCCCCGCCAGGATTTTGCGGCCGATCCGCCGTGCGTGGGCCGGTTCACCCCACACCGAGGCGTTCAAACCGTAGTCCGTGTCGTTGGCGTGGGCGATCGCCTCGTCGTCGGTGCGGAACGTGTACACGCTGACCAGCGGGCCAAAGGTTTCGGTCCTGGCGCACAACATGTCGTCGGTGACGTCGGTCAGGATGGTGGGTTCGACGCAATAGGGGGCGATGTCGGGCCGATGGTTGCCGCCGGCCACGACGGTTGCTCCGTGGCGAACCGCATCCTCAACGTGTGCGCGGAAGGTGGCCAGCTGCTTCGCCGAAATCAGCGACCCCATCTCGTTCATCCATCCCAGGCCAACGCCGACGGTCAGCTGTTCGGTCTGACGACGGAACTCTGCGAGGAATTGGGGCAGCACGCTCTCGTGCACAAAGATGCGTTCCATCGACATGCACAGTTGGCCTGCGTTTGCGAACGAGGCGCGCACGGCGCCCGCGGCGGCCTTGCGGATTTCGGCGGACGGCAACACGATTAACGGATTCTTGCCGCCCAATTCGAGGGAAACCGGGGTCAGTAATCGTCCGCACTGTTCGGCAACGGTGCGGCCGCTGGCCGTCGATCCGGTGAACATCATGAAGTCCACGGATTCAATGAGTGCGGTGCCAATCTGTTCGACTTCGCCGGTCACGATCCGCAGCGCCGTGCGGGGCACACCCGCGGCGTACAGCAGTTCGATGATGGCGTGGGCGGTCAGCGACGTTTGCAGGTCGGGTTTCACCAGCACGGTGTTACCGGCGAGAAGGGCGGGGATGGTGTCGCCGATGGGCATGGTGATGGGGTAATTCCAGGGGGCCACAACACCGACGACTCCGCGGGGAAGGTGGTGGACTGTGGTTCGGGTGATGAGGGGGAACGCGCCTCGACGTCGGGAGGGCGCCAATGCGCGGCGCGCGGTTCGGGCGTAATACCGGGCGACGCTGGCCGCATCGGCGAGTTCTTCGAACGCGGCGTACCGCGTCTTGCCGGTTTCGGCCTGTGCGACATCGAGGATGCTGGCCTGTTCACGCAACACCAGGTCGTGAAATTTCAGGGCGATGGCCACCTTGTCGCGCAGGGGTACACGCGCCCATTCGCGTTGCGCTTCCCGCAGTTCGCGTGCGACGTTCCGCACATCATCTGAGGACATCAGCGCGACCGATCCGATGGTCACGCCGTCAACGGGTGACACCACGTCGGCGCGGGCAAATTCTGGTTCCGTCATCGTTGGCCTCTCCACGATTTAGCGTAGTGGCGGGAATATGTTCTACCCCGTTGGTTTGTGGGCAGTGAGAGGATACACACATGAGCACACTCGATTTGACCGTGCAGGGCATGACCTGCAACCACTGCGTAATGACGGTCACCAAGGCTGTTGCCGCGGTTCCCGGCGTCTCGAAGATTTCTGTGGATCTCGTGCCGAACGGTGATTCTGTCGTCCACGTTGAGGCCACCGACGCCGATGCCGGCTCCGTGTCCGAGGCGATTACCGGGGCGGGTTACTCCGTCGTCCGATGACCTCTGTCTCGCTGTCGCTGTCGGGGATGACCTGTGCCACGTGTGCAGGTCGCATCGAGAAATCGTTGAACGCGGTCCCCGGGGCCCAGGCCACCGTGAACTTTGCCACCGAACGGGCCACTGTCTCCGTTGATGGCGTGGTGGATGCCACCCAGCTGGTTGCCGCTGTGGTCAAGGCCGGCTATGGCGCCACCGTGATCGATGACTCGTCGGTTCCAACGTCTGCCGCTGACGAGCCCGCGGCAGTCGAGGACTTGCGGGTGCTGCGCAACCGGGTGATTGCATCCGCCGTATTGGGCGTTCCTGTGATTCTGATTTCCATGATTCCCTCATGGCAGTTTGATGGGTGGCAGTGGGCGTTGTTGAACCTCACCACCCCGATTGCGACCTGGGCGGCATGGCCGTTCCACCGGGCGGCGTGGAACAATGCCCGCCACGGCGCAACCACCATGGACACGCTCGTATCTCTGGGGGTCGCGGTTGCCTATCTGTCGTCGCTGTTTGCACTGTTGTTCACCGGTGCGGGCCAGGCCGGAATGCACATGGATATGCCGTTGTTTGGTTCGCCGGGCGATGCGCACACTATTTATTTTGAATCCGCTGCCGCAGTGACACTGTTTTTGCTGGCTGGCCGGTACTTGGAGATGGTCTCGAAGCGTGACGCTCGACGAGCGTTGCGAGCACTGATGGCATTGGGTGCAAAGGATGTCATCTTGCTGATGGGGGACCGCGAGGTGACGGTTCCTGTCGAGGCGTTGTCCGTGGGCGACCGTTTTGTTGTTCTGCCGGGTTCGATCATTGCGGCAGACGGTGTTGTCGTGTCTGGTTTAAGTTCGGTGGACGCCAGCATGGTGACGGGCGAGAGCGTGCCCGTTGATGTGTCCCCGACGGACAGGGTTATTGGCGGAACTATCGTTGTCGGCGGCCGAATCGTTGTCGAGGCCACGGGGGTGGGTTCCGAATCGCAGTTGGCGCGGATGACCCGGATGGTCGAGGACGCCCAGGCGGGCAAGGCGAGAGTGCAGCATTTGGCCGATCGTGTGTCGTCCGTTTTTGTTCCCGTGGTTATTGTCATTTCGGTTGTGGGGTTTGCGTCATGGTGGTGGGGCAGCGGTGATGTCACGGTGGCAATCCAAGTCGCGGTCGCCACCTTGGTCATTGCGTGTCCTTGTGCCTTGGGCCTCGCAACCCCGATGGCACTGCTCGTGGGGTCCGGCGTGGGCGCCAAATGGGGAATTCTGATCCGAGGAACCGATGCCCTGGAAAACACTCGCCGCATCGACACCGTAGTTCTCGATAAGACAGGCACTCTGACAACTGGCCGACTGTCGGTGACCCGGTTCGTTCCGGTGTCGGGGACAGAGATCGAGTTGTTGTCTGCCGCGACCAGCGTGGAGCGTGCCAGCGAACACCCGTTGGCTCACGCGATTGTTCGCGAAGCCAAGAACCGCGAATTGTCGGCGGATGTCGCGACCGACACGGTGCCGGCTGTTGCTCAGGGAATTTCCGGAACCGTCGCGGGACGCGTCGTTCGTGTGGGCAAACTTCAGTGGCTTATCGAATCCGGTGTCGTCGTAAACTCCGAGGCGCACACCGTGTTCGACGAACTTATCGGGGACACCGCAACCGTTGTTGCCGTGTCGTCGGACACCGTGCTGGTGGGATTCATCGCGCTCGCGGATACGGTGAAACCCACGACGGTGCGCGCCATCGAGGAACTTCACGCCGCAGGCCTCACGCCGATTTTGCTCACGGGCGACAACGCCGCCGTGGCCGAGGCGATTGCCCGCGAGGTGGGTATCTCGACGGTGTATTCGCAGGTCAGCCCGTCGGACAAACTCGCAGTCATCCGCGAACTGCAGTCACAGGGAAAAACCGTGGCCATGGTCGGCGATGGTGTCAACGATGCGGCGGCGCTCGCGGCATCGGATCTGGGCATCGCGATGGGTCACGGCACCGATGTGGCACGTGAAGCCAGCGATATCACCGTGGTGTCGGGCGACCTGCGTCTGGTGGCTGCGGCCATTAGGTTGTCGCGTGCGACACTGGGCACCATCAAGGGGAACCTGGTGTGGGCGTTTGCCTATAACGCGGTCGCGATTCCGATTGCTCTGGCAGGCTTGTTGTCGCCGGTGATCGCCGGGTTGGCGATGGCATTTTCGTCGATTTTTGTGGTGCTCAATTCGGCGCGTCTGCGTGGATTCCGCCCCGGAATTTAGAAACCCAGAACCCGCATCAGTTCGGCCGGTGTTTCGGCGAAATGTGTGGCGGCCTGGCGTTCGGATTCGTCGCCGTAACCCCAGCCGACGAGCACGGACTCGATTCCGTTGGCTGCGGCACCGTCGACGTCGTGGATTCGGTCCCCCACCAGAATGACCGACGACACATCGTGCCCCGCCTCGGATAACAGGCCCAGGCTATAGGCCACCACATCGGTTTTTGAGCTGCGTCGCTGGTCGTCGCTGGCGGTACCCCACGCATCGAAATATCGCCGAAGCTCGAATTTTTCGGCGACAAGGTTGATGCCGGACAGCCCCTTGGACGAGGCCAACCCCAACGGCACCCCGGCGGAGTGCAACGCCGTCAGACAGTCGCGGACCCCGGGGAAGACGTCGGCGACATAGACCCCGCGGGTCAGGTAGTCCTCGCGATAGATGTCGACCGCCAGGCGACCCTCGGCCTCGTCGCACTGCAAGATTTCCTGGAACGTGTCCAGCAACGGCGGACCCAAATAGGCGCGCAGTTGTTCGTCAGTGGGTGATTCCACACCCAGCCGGTCAAACGCATAGCGGAAGGATTCGAAGATTCCGGGGGCGGAATCGATGATGGTTCCGTCCATGTCCCACAGGATCGCCGTGTACGTCGTCATCGTCAGAACAACCGGTTGTGGGAATCGTCCATGCCCCGCATTGCGTCGTAGTCCAGTACGACACAGCGAATTCCGCGGTCCTCGGCGAGCACACGGGCTTGGGGTTTGATTTCTTGGGCGGCAAAAATTCCGGCGACAGGCGCCAAGAGCGGATCGCGGTTCATGAGTTCCAGATAGCGGGTCAGTTGTTCGACTCCGTCGATGTCGCCACGTCGTTTGAGTTCCACGGCAACGTGTGCGCCGGTCTCGTCGCGCGCCAAAATGTCGACCGGCCCGATTGCGGTCATATATTCGCGACGAACCGTTTCGTACCCGTCGCCGAGGATTTCGATATTCGCGGCCAGCAATTCTTGTAAATCGGCTTCGACGCCATCCTTGATGAGCCCGGGGTCGACACCCAAGTCGTGCGAGGAATCGTGGTGGATTTCGTGAATCGACACGATGAGCATGTCGGCCGTTTTGACCTGGTTCACGCGCCAGAGTTCCGTCACACCGGCTTCGGCTTGTTCGGCGTCGGGTTCCATCACGGTGATGGTGCACGGCGGGCTCATCCAGTTCAGTGGTTTGTATGAACCGCCGTCGGAATGTACGAGCAGGCTGCCGTCGCTTTTCAGCATTAACACACGGGTGGCGCGGGGCAGGTGGGCACTCAGCCGCCCGGCATAGTCGACGGTGCAGTCGGCGACGACGAGTCTCATGCGTCACCCCGTGCGAAGCGTCGTTCTTCGGCAATAGCGTTTCCGCCGTCAACGACGATCAGTTGTCCCGTGATGTACGAGGCGCCGGGAGATGCGAGGAAGGCCATCGCGGTGGCGACCTCGTGGGCTGATCCGCTTCGTCCGACGGGAACGAGGGTGCCTTCAATCTTTTCCGAATCCAACTGCGATCCGGTGGCGATCCAGCCTGGTGCTACAGCGTTGACGGTCACGCCCTGTGAAGCAGTGTCGACGGCGAGTGCTCGGGTGAGTCCGATGAGTCCGGCCTTTGCTGCGGCATAGGCGATGTCATCTCGGGCGGCGCCGACCCCACCGGTGGTAGACGATGTGACAACCACACGACCCCATCCGCGTTCCACCATTGTGGGCACAAGTGCGCGGGTCAGATAGAAGACCGACGACAGGTTCGCGTCGATGGTGTTCTGCCAGTCCGTCGCGGGCATCGCCAGGTCTCCGCGCGCCCATTCGTCGCCGACCGCAATCATCCCGGCGTTGTTGATGAGAATGTCGGGCAGCATGTTCATCTCGGTCAACCGGGTGACGAGTTGTGCGGCGAGTTCCGCGCTTTCCAGTCGCGCCACAACACCGTGGGCGTCGATTCCGGCACCTCGCAGTTCGGAAACACGGGCGTCAATTCGATCGGATGTGGCGGTCATCACCACACGAGCGCCCAGCTCGCCCAGCAGTTTTGCGGTGGCAAAACCGATGCCGGACTCACTTCCGCAGCCGGTGATGAGTGCCGTTCGGCCGGTCAGAGCGAATTCGCGGGGAAGCATCATGGTCACGGTTCCATCGTAGGCGAGTGGTAACAAACGCACGGCAGGCGCAGAAACGGTACTAATGTAGGCACGTGAAGTTGGGAACCCTCCTTGCAGAACGTGCCCGTAAACGGTTTGCGTTCCACCCCACCCAGGTGGTGTTATTCGGGTACCTTGCGCTGATTCTGGCGGGTGCCGCCCTGCTCGATACCCCGATGGCTGCTGCGGGTGGAAAATCTATTGGTTTTCTCAACGCTTTGTTCACCGCCACCAGCGCCGTCTGTGTGACGGGACTCACCGTAGTCGACACTGCGACGGCGTTCACCGATTTCGGTCGTGCGGTCATTCTGACCCTCATCCAACTGGGTGGTTTGGGAATCATGGCTGTTGCAGGCCTCGTGGGTCTCACCATTTTCCGCCGACTGTCCAAGCGCTCGTCGTCGCTGATTTCGACAGAGTTCCGCGCCACGGTCGATGGCAAGGGTTCGATTCGCGACATGGTGGGACGCATCGCGCTCGTCGTGTTTGCCATCGAGGGCCTCGGTGCACTGATTCTGATGTTTTGGTTCGGCACCCACTATCAAATGTCGATCGGCGAATCGGTGTGGAGCGGTGTCTTCCATGCAGTCTCGGCGTTCAACAACGCGGGCTTCTCGTTGTACACCGACAACTTGATGGGGTTCGTGTCCGATCCCGTCGTTAACCTCACCATCGCGGGACTCATCATCGTCGGTGGTTTGGGATTTCCCGTGCTCATTGAACTTCGCCGGGTGGGCTTCAAACCACTGAAGTGGAGCATGCACTTCAAAATTGTGATGGTCATGACCGCACTGTTGCTCGTCGGGGGAACCGTATACATTGCCGTCCTCGAATGGAACAACCCGGGAACATTGGGAATGTTGCAGCCTGCGGACCGGGTGCTTGCCGCATTCTTCCAATCGGTACAAACCCGTACTGCGGGGTTCAACTCCATCGATATTTCCGCCATGCACACCGAGACCTGGTTCGGGATGGACATCCTGATGTTCATCGGTGCGGGTCCCGCCGGTACTGCCGGTGGTATCAAGGTCACCACCTTTGCCGTCCTGTTGTTTATTGTGATCACCGAGCTGCGTGGCGATGCGGCGGTCAACATTTTCGGAAAGCGCCTGTCGCGTGCCGTGCACCGTCAGGCCATCACCATCGCGCTGCTGGCGGTGGGTGTGGTCATGGCCTCGACCGTATTTATGCAGCTCGTCACCGACATCGACCTGGACCGTATTTTCTTCGAAGTCCTCAGCGCTTTCGCCACGGTGGGTCTGTCGACGGGTATCACGGCGACGCTGCCCCCTGCCGCACTCCTCAACCTCATCGCCCTGATGATTATCGGCCGCATCGGTACGCTGACACTGGGTTCCGCACTGATTTTGAAGCACCGTGTACTTCTGTACGAACTCCCGAAAGAGAGGCCCCTCATTGGCTAGGAAAATGTTTGGTCACGTAGACACCAGCCGCAAGGCCGTCAACAGCGTTGCTGTGTTCGGTCTGGGCCGTTTCGGTGCGTCGCTCGCGCTGGAACTCATGGCAAACGGCGTCGAGGTTCTGGGAATCGACACCGACGAAGACTTGGTGCAGTCATTTAATGGTCTGCTCACCCAGGTTGTGCGCGTCGACCCCGGTGTGACCGAGGCACTCGAACAGTTGAAGGTCGCCGAATACGACGTCTGTGTTGTGGCTATCGGTGGCGACATCCTCGCGGGAATTCTCACCGCCTCGTACCTGAAGAACGTCGGCGCGAAGGAAATTTGGGCCAAGGCCGTTTCCGACCAGCACGGTCAGATCCTGCAACAGGTGGGCGTTGACCGCATCGTGTTCCCCGAAAAGGACATGGGCAAGCGCGTCGCACACATCGTCAAGGGCGCCGCCGACTTCATCGAAATCGACAGCGACTATGCAATCGTCAAGTCGACGCCGAACCAGCACATCATCGGTGTCCGCCTGGGTGACACCGATCTGCGCAAGCGTTTCGGTGTGACCATCATGGCCGTCAAGCAGGGTGACCAGCCGTGGGTGAACGCTGACAACAACACTGTGCTGAAGGAATCCGACCACATTCTGGTGGCGGGTCCCACGAAGCTTGCCGAGGAATTCGCTCTGCGCAAATAGAGCCAGGTTCGTCCCTCGCACCGGCGCGATGCGGTTTGCCGTCCCGTCGGGTCAGCGACCGAACACCATCCACCGGTTTCCGCGCGCCCTGATTCCCAAAGTTAGCGCCCGCGATCCCAAATACAGGTACGACCACACCATCTGCAGGGCCACAATTCCCCAGATGCCGTGACCCATCGCCCCCACAATCACAAACCCTGGGGCGGCCATCGCCAGATTCAGCGCGCCCGTGGCGGCGAGATATTTTCCGTCTCCGGCACCAATCAGAATCCCATCGAGTGCGAACACGAACCCTGCCATCGGCAGGCTCGTAGCGACTACGACCAATCCCGCGGTGATCAGGTCGGCCACCGTCTGGTCCCTGGTGAATGCCCACGGGATCAGCCACGCTGAGGCGGCGAGCAGTGCGCCCAGAGCCGCACCAGAACCGATGGCGAACACCACGATGATTCGGGCGACGCGTCGGACCCGGGCGCCATCCCCGGCACCGAGACTTTCGCCGACCAGGGTCTGTGCGGGAACTTCCAGCGCATCGAGGACGAGGGCGATGAAGCCCAGGATGGTCGACACGATGTGCACAGCTGCGATAACCTCGCTGCCCATGTTTGCCGCGACGGCAACAAACCAGACAATCGAAATTCGCAGGCTCAGGGTGCGCAGCAACAGCCAACTTCCGGACAATGCCACCGCCTGCAGTCCGATGATTCCCGGCGCGAAGGGTGCACCCGATTGACGCACACGAATCACGACCGGGATTAGCAGCGCGATCGTCATCACATACTGAGCGATGACGGTGCCGATGGCGCTGCCCGCGAGCCCCAACCCCGCGCCAAAAATCAGCACCGCGTTCAGAGCTGCGTTCAGCACAAATCCGGCAACTGCCACCCGCAACGGTGTGCGCGCATCGCCAAATCCCCGCAGGAATCCGGTGGCGGCGAGACCCACAAGGGCGGCAGGAATTCCGACCGCAGAGATGGTCACGAACTCGATGGCTCCGGCGGTGACACGGGGTTCGGCGCCAAACTGACCCATCAGCCATGGCGCTGACCACCACAGTGCCGCACCCAAAACTAGACCCAATATCGCGGCAATCCACAAACCCTGCACCCCGGCGATGTTCGCCCCACGAACGTCACCCGCGCCTCGTGCTCTGGCCACCATGGGAGTCGTTGCATAGGTCAGAAAAATCACAAGCCCGACCGCGGTCTGCACCACAGTGCCGGCAATCCCGAGGCTCGCGAGCGGTTCGGTGCCCAGCGAACCCACCATCACCGAATCCGTCAGCAAGAAAATGGGTTGCGCCACCATCGCGCCCAACGACGGAATTGCGAGGGCCAAGATTTCGCGTGAGACGCTGCGGCGGGACGACATTCGCCCACGCTAGCAGGGCTAAAGTCGAAGGATGACGAACTCTGGAATCGATATCGAGGAACGCCACCCCACCATCAGGCCAGCGGACGACCTGTATCGCCACATGAACGAACTGTGGATGGAACGCACACCCATCCCCGCCGATAAGGCCCGTTATGGTTCGTTCCACCAGTTGGCCGAGGAATCGGAAAAGGCGGTGCACGCCATCATCGAAGAATGTGTCACCGCACCCGAGGGCACCGAGGCCCGCAAGGTCGGCGACCTGTACACCTCGTTCATGAACGAGGCCGCGATTGATGCCCGCGGGGCAACACCACTGGAACCGTTTTTTGTCGACATCGATTCCGCACAGACCGTGAGCCAGCTGTTGACCGTGATGGGCCGCAACGAGCGTGCGGGAACGTCGGGGCTGGTGTCCTTGTTCATCGACAACGACCCGGGTGATCCCGAACGTTATGTGGTGTTCGCGGAACAGGACGGTTTGGGTTTGCCCGACGAGTCGTATTACCGCGACGACA
>CALBMG010000096.1 GCA_937896185.1 uncultured Microbacteriaceae bacterium
ATCCGCGGACGCCGACGGGCCCCCGGCTCTGTTCTGCCCTTGCTGGCGGAAGACCGCGTATCCGGTGATCGTCCCCGCCTGGTTCGGAGCGTCCCACTGGGCCCGGACCCAGTTCAGGCGCACCTGCCGGCCCTGGTCGTCCGGGACATCGTGCACTCCCAGAACCCGTCAAAACTGTCGCAGGCGGCATTGGAAACTCTCGCTGTGATTGCGTACAAGCAGCCCGTTTCCCGCAGCCAGGTGTCTAGTATTCGTGCTGTGAACGTGGACTCGGTAATCCGCACGCTGGTGGGGCGTGGTTTGATCACGGAAACCGGCACAGACCTGGAAACCGGGGCAATTCTGTATGGCACGACCGACATGTTGCTGACGCATCTGGGCATCGACAACATTTCAGACCTTCCCCTCATTTCGCCGTTGCTCGATGACGGGTCCGAGGGCTTCGACGATGTCAGCTGAGCGCCTGCAGAAGGTGTTGGCGGCTGCGGGTGTGGCATCCCGCCGTGCCAGCGAAATTTTGATCGAACGCGGGTTCGTGACGGTGAACGGCGCTGTCGTCACCGAGCTGGGGACGCGAGTGGATCCGGAGCGTGACCGGATTACAGTCAAGGGTGTCGCAGTGCAGACCGATGTGTCCAAGCGTTATGTGATGTTGAACAAGCCCACCGGCGTGGTGTCGTCGATGATGGACGAACACGGTCGTCGCGATTTGCAGGAATTTGTTCGCGATTATGACGAACGACTGTTCAACGTTGGCCGGCTGGACTACGAGACCTCAGGCTTACTGATCCTCACCAACGACGGTGATGCCGCACACGTCTTGGCACATCCCTCTTTTGAGGTGTCAAAGACCTACCTTGCAAAAGTTCAGGGCGAAGTTGCGCCGGGAACGTTGCGCCTGTTGAAGGACGGCCTCGAATTAGAAGACGGGTTTATCCGCGTGGATAAGGCGCACATCGTGGGTAGTCCGTCGCGGGGAACTTCGGTCATCGAAATCACCTTGCACTCGGGTCGCAACCGCATCGTTCGACGACTGTGCGATGCAATTGGCCATCCGGTAATCGACCTACATCGCAAGAGTTTCGGGCCGCTGCATATCGGTGGGCTGAAGGCAGGTCAGACGCGCGAACTCACTAATGTGGAGGTACGGAACATCATTACGCTGTCCCGACGCGACGACACCGAGGGAGGCGAGCGTGACTGACGGTCGAATCCACGGAGAGGTCCGTATCGTGGGTGCTGGTCTTCTGGGCACGTCGTTGGGCCTCGTGCTGACCCGTAATGGTGTGGACGTGTCGCTGGTCGATGTTTCGCCCACGGCGGTAGTCCTCGCATCGCAGTATGGCGCTGGCCGTGCCGCGCGTGACGGTGACAACCCTGCGTTGGTTGTCGTCTGTGTGCCACCAGACGTAGCTGCGGCAACGATCGAGAGGGAACTCGGACTGTTTCCACGGGCAACAGTCACGGACGTGACGAGCGTCAAGCAATCCATCGTGGCTCAGCTGACTGAGAGAGGTGTTGACCTCAGCCGTTATGTCGGGTCTCACCCTATGGCGGGTCGTGAACGCGGGGGAGCTGTCTCGGCCCGGGCCGACATTTTCACTGGGCGTGCGTGGGTATTGTGCCCCACCCCTGATTCTTCTTCCGATTCCATTCGACTCGTCGAGGATCTCGCGCAGGACGTGGGTGCTAGCCTGGTCCGGATGAGCCCAGCTGACCACGATGCGGCGGTCGCTGTAGTGTCCCATGTTCCTCAGGTTGTGTCCTCTGCGGTTGCCGCGAGCCTCGTGGGTGCCGCGGGCGAGGCCATGAACCTGGCCGGCGGAGGCGTTCGGGACGTGACTCGAATAGCTGCGAGCGACCCGGCGCTCTGGGTGCAAATTCTGTCGGCCAACGCGAAATCCGTGACCGAGGTGTTGCGGGGTGTCCGCGATAACCTCAGCTCGGTGATTGAGGGTCTCGAATCGGGCGCGGGCGAAGCTGCCGTGGCATCGTTGATGGCGCACGGTAATGCGGGTGTGTCCCGGATTCCCGGCAAGCACGGTAACAGTCGTAAATTCGCCCGGATTCTCGTCATTATCGATGACCGTCCCGGCCAGTTGGCCGCGTTGCTGACCGAAATTGGCGATCTGGGTGTCAACATGGAGGACCTGAGGCTTGAGCATTCGCCTGGCGCACAGGTCGGTTTCGCGGAAATTAGTGTGTTGCCCGAGGCCGAGGCGCAGCTCGTCTCTGACCTCGAATCGCGAGGCTGGCGAATCGCGGGGGATGACGCATGAGCGAAC
>CALBMG010000097.1 GCA_937896185.1 uncultured Microbacteriaceae bacterium
GAGCATAAATGACCAGTGGTCGGGGAAGATTTTGCGTCCCAGGAGCTTTACGGCTCCGGAGATGCTGGTGCGCTCATCAACGTAGTTGGATGCCCAACCGACGAATCGCATGCCCGTTCCGGGCTTTTCTACGGTGTTGCTCACAGTGCACGCTCCCAGTAGCTAGGTCCGACAGGTTCAAGGAAATCGCTCTGCGCGATGAGGTAACCCTCTGCGTCCACAGCGATGGGAAGCTGGGGGAGAGGTCGAGCTGCGGGCCCAAAGATGACCTTGCAGTGTTCGGTGACATCGAACTGCGACTGGTGGCAGGGGCACAGAAGGTGGTGGGTCTGCTGTTCGTACAGTGCGACAGGACAACCAACGTGGGTGCAAATCTTTGAGTACGCAACGATTCCGTCGTATGACCAGCTTGCGCGGTCAGCGGATTCCTTCAGGTCTGCGGGGTTCAAACGCATGAGCAGAACGGCGGCCTTGGCCTTTTCGTCCAGCATGCCTTCCTCGATTTCCAGCAGGTTTTCGGGGATCACGTGGAATGCAGAACCAATCGTGACTTCGCTCGCCTTGATGGGGGTTCCGTTGGGGTCGCGGGTCAGGCGAACGCCGGCTTTCCAGATGGTGTGGTTGAGGACTTCCTGGGGTGCCTCTGCGGGTGCGAGATCACGGAACAATGCCACTGCGGGAACGGGGACGGCAACCATTGCGCCGATCATCGAGTTACGCAGCAAACGACGACGGGTCCAACCCGACTCCTTGTTTGCTTCATGGAAAATCTCGACAGCCTTGGCACGAACAGATTCTTCACCACGAGTGCCGTGGCGTTCTTCGACGAGGTCGTGCCCGTGCATCAGAGCCTTTGCCCAGTGGACAACGCCCACACCAATGGCAAGGAGGCCGAATGCGATGCCCAATCCCACAAACATGGTGTTGTTGCGGATCGACTGGGGGTCACCCTCGACGATGGGGAAAACGTTGTACGCAACTGCGGCAAGAACCGTGAACACGATTGAGACGATGAACAGAAGCGAAATCCAACGTTCTGTTTTATCGGCACGAGCAGGGTCGATATCTGCGACTCGCTGGTGTTCAGCTTCGAAGCCGGGGTTTTCGAAAGCGCCCGAGCGGGTAACAGCAGAACCTACGTTCTCCAGCTCGTTGTCTGACTTAGCCATCGGATGACCTTTCGGATATGGGGGAAATTAGTTAGTTGGACTTGGCTGTGAGCCAGACGGTGATGGCAACAAGGCCACCGAGACCGAAAATCCAGATGAAGAGACCCTCGGATACGGGACCCAGCGCACCCAGGTCCAGACCTCCGACAGAGGGGTTGCCGTCCATGTACTTCAGGTACGCGATCACGTCACGCTTCTCATCTGCAGTGAGGTTCATGTCCGAGAACACAGGCATGTTCTGTGGGCCGGTCACCATTGCTGCATAGATGTGTACGGGGTCGATGTTCTTCAGGTGAGGTGCAAACTTGCCCTCGGTCAGAGCGCCACCTGCGCCGGCCACGTTGTGGCACATTGCGCAGTTGATGCGGAACAGTTCTGCACCGTTAGAGGCATCGCCGCCCTCAAGTTCATCAGCGGAAGGGACTGCAGGTCCGGGAGCCAGAGATGCTACCCATGCAGCCATGCTGTCAATGTCTTCCTGTACGAACTGTACGGGTTTGGTCTGTACCTGTGGTCCGGTTCCGGCCATGGGCATACGGCCCGTTCCGACCTGGAATTCAACGGACAGTGCGCCAACACCAATCAGGGAAGGGCCAGCGTTGGTGCCTTCTGCGTTGAGTCCGTGACACGACGCGCAGTTAGCCTGGAAAAGCTTCTTGCCTTCCTCGAGGGTCGCGACAGCAACTTCTGAGGATTCGGCTGCAGCCGTGCCCGTGAAGAGCGCGTAGGTTCCACCGGTGGCAAAGAGGCCAACGACGAGAAGTGCAACGGATGCCAGCGGGTGGCGGCGTCCTGAACGGTGTGAGAGCTTGCTCATAGTCGTATCTTCTTTTCGATTACTTGAGTACGTAGATGACGAGGAACAGACCGATCCACACAACGTCGACGAAGTGCCAGTAGTAGGACACAGCGATCATCGAGTTGGCGTCACGGTGAGTGAAGTTCTTCAGTGCGTAAATGCGGCCAATCATCAAGATGAAGGCGATGAGACCGATGGTGACGTGCAGACCGTGGAATCCGGTGGTCAAGTAGAAAGCCGAGCCATAGGCGTCGCTGTTCAGGGTGACCCATTCGCTGGTCAGGGTTGCATATTCAAATACCTGCCCGACGACGAAGATGGCGCCCATCACATAGGTCAGGAAGAACCATTCGACGACACCCCACTTCATGGGGGACCAACCGGTTCGGCGGGGCTGCAGACGTTCCGCCGCAAAAACGCCGAACTGGCACGTGACACTGGACAGAACCAGGATCACCGTGTTGGTCAGCGAGAACGGGATGTTCAGCTTTGCGGTTTGTTCGGCCCAGATTTCGGGGGCCATTGAACGCAGCGAGAAATAGATAGCAAACAGACCGGCAAAGAACATCACCTCACTTGCGAGCCACACAATTGTGCCAACGGCAACGGAGTTAGGGCGATTTACGACCGGCATGGGTCGAGAAATAGAGGCACTAGTCACGTTCTCTATTATGGCGTGAATTTGAGTCTCAGACGAACTCGTCATGGTGTGTTTTGTGCGGTTTTTCCCTAGTTTTAGGTCCAAAGTCCCTAATAACTGACCACTAACATTAAGGCATGACCTCAACCAATTGGGCGCAGCTCCTCGAAACGCTTTTGCGCGGTGAATCATTGTCGATTTCTGCTTCTCGCAATGCAATGCAGTCGGTAATGACCGGAGACGTTACCGAGGCGCAACTCGCGGCATTTCTTGTCGCCTTGAGGGCCAAGGGGGAGTCAGTCGACGAAGTCGTGGGCTTCCGCGACGCGATTTTGGCGGCCGCCGTTCCGCTTCACGTCGACTCTATGGCTGTAGACATTGTCGGTAGCGGGGGAGACCCCATCGGTGTCACCAATGTCTCGTCTATTGCATCGATCGTGGTCTCAGCAGCCGGCTTCCCGGTTATCAAGCACGGGAACAGGGCAGCAAGCAGCAAGTCTGGTGCCAGCGACGTACTTACGGAGCTCGGTGTAAATATTGGGATCGACTCTGATGCAGTGGCTCGAGTATTTGCTGAAACAAATCTGACTTATGTAAATGCGATGGTTTTCCATCCCGGTTTCCGTAACGCTGGTTCCGTCCGTTCCCAGCTTGGCATTCCGACGGTGTTCAACATCTTGGGCCCTTTGTGTAACCCTGCGAGACCCCAGGCGAATGCTCTGGGTGTTTCACACCCCGATCGCATTCCTTTGGTTGTTGGCGTATTCCAAACCCGCGGGGCCACTGCATTGGTGTATCGCGGCGAGGACGGTGTCGACAAGATTACGACAACCGGACATTCTCACGTCTGGGAAATCACCCGGGGAAGCGTCACGGAACACGATTTTGACCCCCGCGAAATTGGTTTCGAGTATTCATCTGTCGAAGACATCAGGGGCGGCACTGCCGCAGAGAATGCAGAAGCTGCCCGTGCAGTGCTGGCGGGAGCTCGGGGAGCAGTCCGTGACATTGTCCTTCTGAATTCCGCTGCGGGAATTGTCGCGTACAAGTTGTCGATCGAACCATCAGACCGGGACAGAACTTTTGCAGAACGCATGGCTGAGGGCGTAGAGATAGCCGCACATGCTATTGACTCAGGTGCTGCGGCACGTCAATTGGACACATGGGTTTCCTCAACGTCGTAGTCCAGGGGTAGTGGCGTTAACGGGAAGATACACAAATCGAATAAACAAACTTACATAATGTACATTATCGGAATAATGTTAATCCTTGTTAGGCGGCCCGTGGCGGCCCGATAAGCCCAAAGGCCTTCATCATGACCTGGACCATTGGGCCAACGAAGAAAACGAATAACACTGTTCCGAGTCCAATGGCTCCACCGGCGGCAAACCCCAACACCGTCGCCGAGCCTTCGATAATCATCCTGACGAGCCAGACAGGTTTGTTGAAACGACGCACAGCGCCTGTCATTAAGCCGTCGCGAGGACCTGGGCCAAGCCGAGCGCTGATGTACAGCCCCGTGCCCACAGCAAGGATCGCCATTCCGAGGATGAAGAACCCGGTGCGTGCCACGAAATGCAACTCGGTAATTATGGGGAGGAATCCCAGGCAGAAGTCAACGAATGGTCCGATGAGGGCAGCATTCATGATGGTGCCGACGCCGGGGCGTTGCTTCAGTGGAATCCACAGCAAAAGAACGATTGCGCTGGCGACGACCGTGGAAACTCCGAAACTGAAACCTGTGACGTTCGCGGTGCCGCGGGCAAAAACATCCCATGGGGCCATGCCAATTGCAGCGCGCAGCTGGATGGCTATGCCCAATGCAAACAGAAACAATCCGGCGATAAGCCGAACAACCTGTTCTAGGGAAGGAATTTTCACATATTTAGTTTACGACAAAAAGTCCGAAATGTCCCCAACAAGTCGAGTATTATTTTCGGGAATTGGATCAACTGCCGCTGATGCAACCTCCGCGGCAAATTCCTCGACATTGTATAGCTTTCCGACAGCGGCCTTACGTGACTCCAAGGCGCCGGGATTTGAACGGTCCAGCAACGTCGCTGTTACAGTCCCCTCGATCATGTCGCCCGAGACAACGGTGAAACCAATCCCCTGATCTGCCAATCCAGGAATCAGTTCACGCAAGGCGTCCTCCCCCGCTCGCTTTGACAAAGCGACAGGTGCGTAGTCATCCATTGTTTCCTTCTGGTGGATGAAGTGAGCTTGGTGGCTTGTCACAAAAACAACACGAGATCCCTCGTGCAGCAAAGGACGCAAAGTCTGCAAGAGGTTGACCTGAGCATCCCGGTTCAAACGCATTGCATAGTCATCCCCCATGCCGGCTTCCATCCCACCGGATGCGTTGAGCACCAAAATATCGAGCGACCCAAACTCGGCTGCGAGAGTATCGCGAAGTGCGGCAATTGTCTCGTAATCTGTGAGGTCAGCACCCACCGCAATGGCAGAGCCGCCATTGGCGACAATCCCGTCACGCAGTTTGATAGCGCGGGCTTCCTTGTTGCGATAGTTGATTGCAACTCGGGCGCCGGCCTCGGCAAAATAGCCGATGGTTGCTGCGCCAATACCGCGCGAAGAACCGGAAACAAATGCGGTCTTGCCCGCAAGCTGGCCTGGAGTCAAAGGGTTGTGAGTCATGCTTTAACCCTAGCGTGAATGATGTTCGTGCTAGCGTCGCTACGTGCATCGATTGAAGCGAAATTCCCCGTATCTTGATGGCCCCACTCCGCGTGTTTTGGCACATCGAGGTCTTCATACACGAGCAGCGGAAAATTCGCGCAGCGCGTTCACCAACGCACTCAATACCGGAACGCGAATCATTGAGACCGATGTACACGGTTCTTCGGACGGCGTGGCAATCGTGTGTCACGACGAAAGCCTTGCGCGAGTAGCCAATTTATCCGCAAAGGTGGCTGATCTCACAGCAGCTGAACTGAAGAGAGTGCACATCTCAAATTCGGATACTCTGATGACGCTCGAGCAGGTGTTACTCGAGTTCCCCGACGCATATTTCAATATTGACGTCAAAGACGAACACGCTATTGAGGGAACAATTTCTGCAATAACAACAACCGCAGCGCATGACCGGGTGTTGATCACATCCTTCTCTAGGAAACGCCGCCGAATGACAGTAGCCCAACTGCCTGGAATTGCATCAAGTCCATCATCGAGTGAATTTATTCTGATGTGGCTCGCTGCGATTATTGGCATTCCCATTTTTGCGAGAGGCTTCGTTGCCGTGCAGATACCGGCAAAGTTTGGTGTGCTGCACATAGTCACACCACGAACCATTCGTGCATTCCACGCTGCAGGTTTAGAAGTCCACGTGTGGACAGTGAATGATCCCACCGAGATGAAACGCTTGGTCGCGATGGGGGTTGACGGCATCGTTACGGATCGCTGCGACCTTGCGGTGGGGCTTTTTTCAGGGTAATTTCGCAGGTTCCTCTGTGGAATTTCTGACCTTCTTCGCGAACTATGAGATAAGGAATCACTCAAGGAGGTCGCTGTGAGCGAGAAGAAGTTACGCGGTTCAACACTCGGTCGGATTAGTTTTGAGGCGGAGTTCGGCGTCGAATTGGCACCACGGAAGAACGCGGAGTACGAAACGGAATCGGGTGAACGTTTCTCTGTTGTGTTTGATGCGGCGGCTGAGCTTCCCTACGAGTGGGTTTCGCCACACACTGGTGCATCAGGCAGATTATTAACCGCACGAGGCAACAAAGTCGTGGGGATTGACCCCAATGCCCCAGCACCCACTCCCCCAACGGTCACGCACTGGGAGCAACTGATGAAACGTCGAACTGTGGAAGAGCTCGAAGCGCTGTTGGCCGATCGAATTGCTCAGATGCGGGAAAAGCGAGGGGATTTCTCGCACCTGAAAAAATCTGCCTAGGACTAGTTATCGATTCGACAATAGTCGACGTTGAATTCCCCACCGGGTGACGAGGAACAAAGCCTCGACGACAATTCCCGTATGCATTTTTGAGACTCCGGTGGCGCGTTCCCGGAAAGTGATGGGATGCTCGACGATATCGAACCCGGCAGATTCCAGAATGTGCGTGACTTCAACCTGGAACGAATAACCGTTGCTTGCCGTGGTTGCTCGCTGGAGTTCATCGAGAGCAGAGCGGGATAAGACTCGAAAACCAGCGGTCATATCGTGGATGCCAGACTTCAAGGCAAACCTTGCGTACCCGTTTCCGGAGCGAGAAATGACTTGTCGAACCCACGACCAGCCCACCACGGATCCACCCGGAATCCACCGAGAGCCGATGACCAGTCCTGCTGAATGTGACTCCGCGAGCGCGAACATTGCGTGAAGCTCGCGGGGATCGTGCGAACCATCCGCGTCAATTTCAGCAACATAGTCTGCGCCGTGCTCGAGTGCGTATCGAAATCCTGCTCGGTAGGCGTCACCGAGACCGGATTTGTGTGACCGACTGAGCACCGTGATTCGGCGATCTAATTCAGATCGTTGGGCGACCACATAAGCGGTGCCATCGGGCGAATTGTCATCGACGATGAGGATGTCGGGGTCGAGGTGTGCGGCGACGGCGAAGGCGAGGCGCATGAACATGCCGCTGGAGTAGTGCTTGACCGCCGTGTCGATGAACTGCGCCACGCCGCTTTCTTGCTGCGGCGAATAGGGGCCGGGCTCGTAGGCGGGCGACAGGATGCCTTTCTGGTTTTCCTCGACGACCTGACGGTCTTCGTCATTCGTGGCCATCCAGACGGCGGTCAGGTCGGCCAGATCGTAGTCCACGCCTTCG
>CALBMG010000098.1 GCA_937896185.1 uncultured Microbacteriaceae bacterium
CGAGATTGATGGTGTTGGTGCCGCTGCTTAGCTCAATATTTTGAGCTGTGAGAGTGGCACCGTCGCTAAATCCTACAGAGCCGCCGGAAGCGACATCGATGTTTGTCGCAGTGCTGTTCGGATTCCCGTTCGGTGCGGCCGATTATGTCTCTAATGTCGAAGCATCAAACCTCGACAGGGCATCCGCAAAGAGCCGCATGCCGCTGCTGCACGGTGGTTACAGCATCGGGGTGTTGTTGGGCGCCGCATCAACCGGTCTGTTGATTTCAGCCGGTGTGACCACGCTGGTGCATCTTCTCGGCATCGCGATAATCGTGGGTTCGTTGGCGATCTGGCGTGCCTCGACGATCCCCTCGGGCAACGGCAAGCACCCTTCGCACGCCGAGCCGTCGGCGGTAAAGGCCAAGGACACCACGCCCGTGAACTATGTGCGCGTTGTCAAGATCTCGAGCATCGCCTTTATCTTCGTGCTCGCCGAGGGCGCTGCCGCAATCTTTATTCCGCTGGCACTCGTGGATGCGGGGCGTTCATCGGCATCTGCCGCGTTCACCTACACGCTGTTCTCGTTGGGCATGGCGTTCATGCGAATTGTCGGCGGATGGATCGTGGACCGAATTGGCCGCCGCAATGTCGGGCTGTACTCGTCGATTGTTGCCGCCGTCGGTATCAGCCTGTTCGTGTTCACGCCGTCAGCACCGGTCGAAAACGTGGCCGCACTGTTGTGGGGTGCCGGCAACTCGTTGGCCATCGCGATGACGGTGTCGGCAATAACGGACAACCCCGTGACGTCGAACCGACTGCAAAGCATTCTGTTCACCTTTGTCTATCTCGCGAACTTTGGGGTGGGCCCGCTGCTCGGCGGCATTGCGAACCTCACCGGGATTTTCCTTGCGTTCCTGCTTCCGGCCGGACTCATGATCGTGTCCGCACTATTCAGCACATCGCTGCGCAAGGAAGACGCACCCGCTTAACCAAGCAAACACCCGGAAAATCATCATGACCTTCATCGAGCTGCTGCCCGGGTTTCTGATCACGGTCTATTTGCTGGCAATGCTTCCGGGTCAAGGCATGGCGATGGTGTTACGTCAATCACTGCTGGGCGGGTCCAGGGCGGCACTGTGGGCTGTAGCCGGCAACAGCACCGGACTGGTGGTGTGGGGTGTGCTCTCGGCGGCGGGGCTTTCGGTCATCTTTACTGAAAACGAAATGGCGTTCGCGATCCTGAAATGGTCTGGGGTTGCGTTTCTCGTATACCTGAGCGTCAGCACGGCCATTCAATTGCGTCACCCGGCAGGAAAATTCGATCTGACGGGAACCGTGTATTCGTCGCCGTGGGGTGCCTTCCGGACCGGTCTCATAACGAACCTGACAAACGTCAAGGCGGCGGTGTTTGCCGTGGCTTTCATACCGTCGTATGCGCCACGCGAATTGCCCCTATTCACAGGAATTGTTCTCATGGGGTTGGTGTGGGCGGTGGCCTCGTCGACCTGGTACATCTTCCTCGTCGCCGGGGTCGCCTCGATTTCCGGCACCGCCGCCGCCAAGGATGATGGTTTCGGACATGGTTCGGGCCTGTACCAGCTTCTTTTCCAGATCGCGGAACTTGGGATTGTGTTGGCCCATGTATTCGTACACCGACTGTGCCTTG
>CALBMG010000099.1 GCA_937896185.1 uncultured Microbacteriaceae bacterium
ATTTCCGTGTGCATCGCTGGAGCAACGACTAACGGCGCACGCGACGCAAGAATCGTGGTCAGCAGAAGAGAATCTGCCCTGCCCGTTGCGAGGGCCGACAGAGTGTTCGCTGTGGCTGGAGCAACGAGAATGACATCAGCAGATTGGCCCAGTGCCACATGACGAACCTCGGCAACGCCATCAAAAATGGTGTCATAGACCGGGTTACGACTAATGGCCTCGAGTGTCGCACGACCAATAAAATTTAGCGCAGACTCGCTGGGAACAACATGAACATCCCAGCCTCGGGACACCAAATCGCGAATAACGGAAACAACCTTGTAGGCGGCAATGCCACCGGTCAACCCCACAACAACACGTGGGTGACGCTCCGTCATGACTACTGTTCGGGTGCGAACTCTACGAGGCCCTCGTTGATCTCGCGCAGGGCGATCGTCAACGGCTTCTCGTCGATGGTCGATTCCACCAGCGGACCGGCGGTGTGAATGGTGCCCTCGGAACGCTCGGTGTAGTACTCGTTGATCTGACGGGCACGCTTTGCGGCAACAATGACGAGCTGGTACTTCGAGTCAACACGGTCCAGAAGTTCGTCGATGGGGGGCTCGATAATTCCCTTGTTGTGGCTCACAGGTTAACCTCGTCTTTTCGATTGGTGTTCGCTCATCAATTCTACGACAGCTTGGGCCGCGTCGTCGACAACATCGTTGACGATAACGACATCAAACTCGTGCTGGGCGGCAAATTCGGCTTCGGCGGTCTGCAGACGACGATGTTGTTCGGCCTCGTCCTCTGTCCCGCGCCCCTTCAGCCTGCGCACCAGTTCGTCCCAGCTGGGAGGCGCGAGGAACACGAGCACGGCTTCGGGCATCGCACGCTTCACCAGTCGCGCGCCCTGGATGTCAATCTCCAGAATTACGCTTTGACCACGACCAATCGCATCAAGGATGGGCTGACGGGGAGTGCCATATCGGTTCACGCCGTGGACAACAGCCCATTCGAGCATCTCGCCGCGCTCGATAAGCCTGTCAAACTCGGAGTTGCTCACAAAGTAATAGTGAACGCCGTCCACCTCGCCTGCTCGCGGCTGCCTCGTGGTCGCCGAAACACTGAAATGCAGATCGGGGTGCTGTTCTCGGATGCGAGCGAGTACGGTGCCCTTGCCCACCGCAGTGGGACCTGCAACAACAATAAGACGTCCGGTAGGGATGTCCGAGGCTGATCCGTGGACACGGGTCCGCAACCATTCCCCCACCGTCTCGATCTGGCGAATACCCAGACCACCCAGTCGCTTTCGCGAGGACACACCTAACGTTGCAAGAATCGCCTCACAACGGTCTGGTCCGATACCGCGAAAAGACTGCAGAAATTCCGGCATACGCAGGCTGGCCTCGATGGATTCTGGATCATCCCATGCAGTACGCGCCACCTCAAGTGGGTTGCGTGCACCGGAATTGATGGCGTGCTTGACTTCGGCACGGGCCTGACGGCGTTCGACCGCAATACGTCCTGCAGCAGCGGGGTCAATCACGACAACGCCGCCTCGTCACGCGCGATACGCACACGGTCGCGCATGGTGACAGGGTCGCCGGCCAACACGGAACGGGACACCGACGGGATCACCCATGGGGAAAGATCGCCATAAATTGCCGCAATATCGCCGAGCACCGCACCCTGAAAGCCAAACCCCGGTGCAAGAATCAGGGTTCCGGCGAGGCTGGCGGGGTCAATATCGAAATCGGTCAACGATACCGTCGCACCGATGACGAGTCCCACGGGACCGGGGACGGAACCCACGTTGCGGGTCACGGCTTGTTGTGCGATCGAGTTCGCCACTGATGTGTGACCCAACACGGCTTGCTGCTGAGCCACACCCTCGGGGTTGGACGTTGCCGCGAGGACAAAAACAACAGAGCCCGATTCCTCGGCACGATCAATCATGGGGTTCAACGAACCCAGACCCTGGTAGGGATTGGCCGTGACGGCTTCGGATTTCAGTGGGCCTTCGCCCAACCACGCGCGGCTGTAGGCGTCGACAGTCGATCCCACGTCACCACGTTTTGCATCCGCAATCACCGCAATTCCCGCATCATGGGCCGCCAGAATAACGTCTTCCAGTGCCGCGAAACCCGCCGAACCGAAGCGTTCAAAGAATGCAACCTGCGGCTTGACGATGCCCACCTCGCCGGCACACGCATCGATAGACAACAAGCCAAAGTCACGGACACCCGCAGCACTCACGGGCAAGCCCCATTCCTCAAGAATCTGCTCATGTGGGTCAATTCCCACACACAGAGCCCCCAACGAATCTCGAATCTCGACGAATCGAGACGCCAGACCCGTTACCACGAGGCACGCTCCAGGGCGTACTCCTGCAGGCTCGTCACCGTCAACGGGACACCCGTGTCCTCGAGCGAGGCTACAACCGCGGCAACCTGTGCGATTGTCGTGATCAGAGGCTTGTCGGCGGCTACCGCCTCACGTCGAATTTCGGCACCGTCCGCACGAGCCGAATGACCGGAGGGGGTGTTGATGATGATGTCCACGTCGCCACGACGAATCAGGTCGACAATTGATTCTTCGTTGCGGGCAGCATTCGAGAACTTCTGCACGATGGTGACAGGCATACCGTAACGCGACAGGACCTCGGCAGTGCCTTCAGTAGCCAACAGCGTGAATCCCAGCTGGTGAAGTCGCTGGATGGGGAACACCACCGAACGCTTATCGCGATCAGCGACGGACACGAATACCGTGCCGCTGCGAGGCAGCCCACCATATGCAGCGTCCTGGCTCTTGCCAAATGCGACGGGGAATGTGCGATCGATACCCATCACCTCGCCTGTTGAACGCATCTCGGGACCGAGGACAGAATCAACGACCCGTCCCTCTGTGTTACGGAAGCGCTTGAACGGCAGTACGGCTTCCTTGACCGCCACTGGCGCGTTAAGCGGAACATGAGTGCCATCGTGCTCGGGCAGGTGACCATCAGCGATGAGTTCGGCAATCGAACGACCCACCATTACCAGTGAGGCTGCCTTGGCCAACTGGGTGCCCATAGCCTTGGACACGAACGGAACAGTTCGGCTGGCACGAGGATTGGCTTCGAGGACGTACAGAACGCCAGCCGAGACCGCGAACTGCACGTTGAGCAAACCGCGTACGCCAATACCTTCAGCGATAGCACGAGTGGCCGTCGCAACTCGGTCAATCACGGTGCGACCCAATGTCACGGGAGGCAGGGTGCAGGCCGAGTCGCCCGAGTGAACTCCGGCTTCCTCGATGTGCTCCATGATTCCGCCGATGTACAGGGTCTCGCCATCGAACAGTGCGTCAATGTCGATCTCAACAGCGTCGTCGAGGAAACGGTCAACCAACAACGGTGCATCGTCGCCGATAATTGCCTGGCCTTCCATTCGGACGAAATAGTCACGAATCGATGCGGTGTCATAGACAATTTCCATGCCGCGGCCGCCCAAAACATATGAGGGGCGGACCAACACGGGGTAACCGATTTCTTCTGCAATAGTGATGGCGGATTCCACATCCGTTGCGGTACCGTTGCGCGGTGCGACAAGCTCGTAACGTTCAAGGATTTCCGCGAAACGTCCACGCTCTTCGGCAATGTCAATGGCGTCAGGAGTCGTGCCCAGAATGGGAACGCCGGCCTTCTCCAAGCCATGCGCGAGCCCCAAGGCCGTCTGGCCACCCAGCTGCACAACAACACCAACGAGGGTGCCCGATGCGCTCTCTGCATGAATAACCTCGAGCACATCTTCCAATGTCAAGGGCTCAAAATACAGTCGATCCGAGGTGTCATAGTCGGTCGACACAGTCTCGGGGTTGCAGTTGATCATGATGGTTTCATAATCCGCATCCGCCAGAGCGAACGAGGCGTGAACACACGAATAGTCGAACTCGATGCCCTGACCGATACGGTTGGGTCCCGAACCGAGAATGATGACCTTTTGACGGTCCGAGGGTACGACTTCGGTCTCGAAGTCGTACGACGAGTAGTGGTACGGGGTCAACGCAGGGAATTCCCCCGCACACGTGTCCACCGTCTTAAAGACAGGTCGCAGGTTGTGAGAGTAACGCAGCGCACGAACATCGGCCTCGTTCATGCTCCACAGCGAGGCAACCTGTGCGTCACTGAAACCGTGGTTCTTTGCTTCGGCCAGCGCATCGAGGTCACCGTGGTGTGCGGCAACCATGTCAGCAGTTTCGTTAATCAACTGGATCTGGTCAAGGAACCAGGGGTCGATTGCGGTGGTATCGAAAGCTTCCTTGACGGTGGCACCGGCGCGCATTGCCTGCTGCAATACGACGATGCGGCCGTCGGTGGGTCGGCTTGCGATGGCAAGCAGTTCCGCCTTGTCTCCAGGCATTCCTTCCCAATGGAAGCTCGAACCTCGCTTCTCCAGCGAACGCAACGACTTCTGCAGTGCCGTGGTGAAGTTACGACCGATGGCCATTGCCTCACCCACCGACTTCATGGTGGTGGTCAGAGTCGTATCTGCCTCGGGGAATTTCTCAAATGCGAAACGTGGCGCCTTGACGACGACATAGTCAAGAGTCGGCTCGAACGAGGCGGGCGTGACACCCGTGATGTCGTTAGGGATTTCGTCCAGACGGTACCCAATTGCCAACTTTGCAGCGATTTTAGCGATCGGGAAACCCGTGGCCTTAGAGGCGAGAGCAGACGAGCGCGAAACACGGGGGTTCATCTCGATGACAATCACACGGCCGTTAGTGGGGTCAATTGCGAACTGTATGTTGCACCCACCGGTGTCCACACCAACAGCGCGAATGATGCGAATACCGATATCACGAAGGTTCTGGTATTCGCGGTCAGTGAGAGTCAGTGCGGGTGCAACGGTAATCGAGTCACCCGTGTGCACGCCCACAGGGTCGACGTTCTCGATAGAACACACCACGACCGTGTTGTCGGAAGTGTCACGCATGAGCTCGAGCTCGTATTCCTTCCAGCCCAGGATGCTCTCTTCGAGAAGCACTTCGCTGGTCGGGCTCTCGTGCAGGCCGTTACCGACCATTCGACGCAGTTCTTCTTCGTCGTAGGCGAAACCGGAACCGAGTCCACCCATGGTGAACGACGGACGGATAACAACGGGGTAACCGGTTTCTTCGATGAATGCCAGAGCGCCCTCGATGCTGTTGACGACGACACTTTTGGCGACATCCGCGCCGGATTCGAGCACGAGGTCCTTAAAAATTTGGCGGTCTTCACCACGTTGAATTGCCTCGAACTTTGCGCCGATCAGTTCGACGTTGTATTTCGTCAAAATCCCCTGCTCATGCAACTTCATGGCCGCATTCAGTGCGGTTTGACCACCCAGGGTCGGAAGAATTGCATCGGGCTTCTCCTTGGCGATAATCGCTTCGATTGCCTCGGTCGTGATCGGCTCAACGTACGTTGCGTCGGCGAAATCGGGATCCGTCATGATTGTGGCGGGGTTCGAGTTGATGAGAATGACGCGGACGCCCTCCTCGCGCAGCACACGGCAGGCCTGCGTGCCCGAATAGTCAAACTCTGCTGCCTGACCGATAACAATCGGCCCCGAACCGATGACGAGGACGCTGGAAATATCGTCGCGCTTGGGCATTAGTTCTGAGCCTTTCCGGTTTCAGCGATAACAAGGTCGCGGAAACGATCAAACAGGTAGGTGGAGTCGTGGGGGCCGGCTGCGGCCTCGGGGTGGTACTGAACACTGAACGCGGGAACGTCGATCGCACGAAGCCCTTCGACGCAGTTGTCGTTCAGACCGACGTGACTGACCTCGACACGGCCGAATCCGGCCGGCGACTCGATGACACCTTCACGGGGCGCATCGACGGCGAAGCCATGGTTATGGGCGGTGATTTCGATGCGTCCCGTCGCCTTGTCGACAACGGGCTGGTTGATTCCGCGGTGACCGTACTTCAGCTTGTAGGTGTCAAAGCCGAGGGCGCGACCCAGCAACTGGTTACCGAAACAAATTCCGAAGAAGGGCAGTTTGCGCGCCAGAACACCGCGAAGGATTTCGACATGACGACCGCTGGCCGAAGGGTCTCCGGGGCCGTTGGAATAGAAGACCGCAACGGGGTTGATCGCGAGGATGTCCTCGAGGCTCGCCGACTGAGGAATCACATGCACATCGAAACCGCGGGCTGCAAGGTGGTTAAGTGTTGCCTGCTTGACACCAAGGTCCAGCACCGCCAGTGCGCCAATACTGTCGCCCTGTGCGGGGATGACATACGAGGTCGAGACCGAGACCTGCGTTGACAGGTTGAGACCGGACATCTCGGGTGCCGAACGAACCCGGTCCACGAGTTCTGAAACGGGGCGGTCATCGAGAGGGAAAATTCCGGCACGCATGGCTCCGGCCTCGCGGATGATACGGGTCACAGCACGAGTATCAATTCCGCTGATACCGACAACGCCGCCCGCGACGAGGTCATCATCGAGTGAGCGCTGCGAACGGAAATTTGAGGGAACACGAGCAGGGTCGCGGACGATATAACCGGCCACCCAAATCTGACGCGATTCCTCGTCGTCGTCATTCATGCCGGTGTTGCCAATGTGAGGAGCGGTCTGAACCACAATCTGTCCGGCATACGAAGGATCGGTGAGTGTTTCCTGGTACCCGCTCATGCCCGTCTGGAAGACAATTTCACCAATGCTTTCACCGGCAGCGCCATAGGCGTTTCCTGCAAAGCTGGTGCCGTCTTCGAGTACAAGAATTGCCGATGTGGTCATGATGCGTGTCCTTGCTCTGAGAGTTCCACGACGGAACCGTCGCGTACGGTGGGTGTGCCTCGGAAGATGGTGTGAACCACACGACCGGGCAGTGAAATTCCCGTGAAAGGGGTGTTGGTGGAACGACCCACCACACTGTCAGTTCCCCACACACGGCGTGCGGCGGGATCAATCAACGTGATGTTGGCGAGGGCGCCCGCGGTCAGCGGCGTGTCGTATCCTTCAACCGAACCGATGCGGGCCGGGTTGACCGACAGAATTCGTGCGACGTCGGCCCAGTCGATCAGCCCGGTGTCGACGAGCGTGTGCTGAACGATGGACAGAGCGGATTCGAGACCGACCATTCCAAAGGCACCATCGGCCCATGTGCAGTCCTTTGAGGCGGAGCCGTGTGGCGCGTGGTCGGTGGCGACAATATCGATCGTGCCGTCCTTGACGCCTTCCCGTACTGCGATGACATCGGCTTCGGTGCGCAATGGCGGGTTGACCTTGAACAGCGGGTTGTATTCACGGGCCAAATCGTCGGTCAACAACAGGTGATGAGGGGTCGCCTCTGCGGTGACCGCAATCCCACGTTTTTTGGCCCACCGAACGACATCGACAGATCCGGCGGTAGAAAGGTGACAGATGTGCAGTCGTGCACCGGTGTATTCGGCAAGCAACACGTCACGAGCGATGATGGCTTCCTCGGCGACACTGGGCCAGCCCGCAAGACCCAACTCAGACGACAGTGCGCCCTCGTTCATCTGGGCGTTTTCGGTGAGGCGGGGATCCTGGGCGTGCTGGGCGATGACACCACCGAATGTCGCCACATATTCCATGGCGCGGCGCATCAACAGGGAATCGCCAACGCACTTGCCGTCATCCGAAAAAACTGTGACCTGCGCTTCGGAAATGGCCATGGCCCCGATATCCGACAGCGTTTGCCCCTCGAGTCCGGCGGTGACGGCACCGACGGGGCGAACCTCGACGTATCCTGCCTCGATGCCGCGTCGGTAAACGTATTCCACGACGTTGGCGTTATCAGCCACCGGATTCGTGTTGGCCATCGCGTGGACGGCGGTGAAACCACCCGCAGCTGCCGCGCGCGAACCGGTAAGAATCGTTTCGGCGCCTTCTCCCCCGGGTTCACGAAGGTGAGTGTGCAAGTCGACGAAGCCAGGCAGCGCTGCGCCGGCAGCCCGCTGGCGCTCGAGCTCGGCGGCCAGGGCGGGTTTGAGCGGCAGGTGCGAG
>CALBMG010000100.1 GCA_937896185.1 uncultured Microbacteriaceae bacterium
CAGCTGGGACTGACGGACACCACGTACATCGATGGCCTCATCACCGAAGCGTTGGCCAATGACCTGATTGACCCCAGCCTCACCGCTGCGGCTTCGGACGTCATTGACGGTGTCTCTACTTTGACCGCCGAAGAGTTGGCAGCGCTGCTCGACTCGAACCTCACGACCCAACTGGATGCGATTCAGGCTGAGCTGGACGCGCTGAACGCCGTGGACCCGACGACTCCTGTCGATCCGACAAGTCCTGTGGACCCGACGACTCCTGTGGACCCGACGACTCCTGTCGACCCGACGACTCCTGTCGAACCGACACCCCCGGTTGACGACGCTGATGACGCAGATGACGCCGACGACTCCTCCGAAGATGAGGATCACGCAACCGAGGCAGAGGACGAGTCCGAAGCCGACGATGACTCGGTCACCCATTCGCACACCCACCGTGGCGGAC
This sequence comes from uncultured Microbacteriaceae bacterium, assembly GCA_937896185.1. Taxonomy (GTDB): domain Bacteria; phylum Actinomycetota; class Actinomycetes; order Actinomycetales; family Microbacteriaceae; genus MWH-TA3. The sequence continues at coordinate 449 of CALBMG010000100.1, forward strand.
ACAGCCAGGGTTCAACCCACGCGTCGACCACAGCTCACGAGCACGCATCGACACACAGCACTGTAAGCGACGATACTGACGATTCGGACGCAAGCGACGCTGCAACCGCAGCGCCGGCCCGTTCGGGATCTCACCAGCACCGCGGTAACCGCTAACAACATACGCGAGGGGCTCCGGGAAACCGGGGCCCCTTTTGTGCTTTAGCCTTGACACGTGATTACCAACGTCAAGGCCGGCATTGTCCGCGAAGTGTCCCGTCTGAGTCAGCGTACTCGCCGTTTCGAAACCGGGTTGTTCATGGTCGAGGGACCGCAGGCGGTTCGTGAACTGCTCCTGCACGACCCGGAATCCGTCGTGGACGTGTTTTTTACCGATGTGTTGGCCGAACGTCACCCCGACATTATGAAACTCGCAAATTCTTCCCCCGCCACCGTTGACGAGGTGTCGAACAACGTCCTGCTGGCGATGGCGGACACTGTCACACCACAGGGGGTCATTGCCGTGGCCCGATTGCGTGAGTTCGGCCTCGGCTCATTGTCGAAACCGAAATTGGTCGCAATTTGTCACGAGGTCCGTGACCCTGGAAACGCGGGTACGGTCATCCGTGCCGCAGACGCTGCGGGTGCTGATGCCGAACGACCCGCTCAATGGCGTGAAGTTTCCGCTGTTCGGACGCAAGCTCCAGCACACACAGGGCAAGGATATTCTTGTCGCGCTGCAAGCCGAGGATGTGCCGCTGCGCGTAGCTGCGGGCACTCTGCAAATTCACTGTCTAAACCAACCAATTCGCGCCCTTGCGTGACTAGCCGAC
>CALBMG010000101.1 GCA_937896185.1 uncultured Microbacteriaceae bacterium
GGGGTTGGCGTCGATTGCTACGACACGGTCCTCACGCATTCGGGCCAGAGCCATACCCAGCAGTGTCGTGGTCGTTGTCTTACCCACGCCGCCCTTACGAGTCAGCACGGGAACGAATCGGGCGCTGCCGGGCAAGGGAACGCCGATGCGCGCTTCGAGCGCCTTACGGGCCCGAACCTTGGCGGAATCCCCCAGGTTGATGGTGTGGAACGATGCATTCCACACAGCTCGACGGATACCACCTTCGGGCGCAACGCGCTTATCCTTGATGTCCAACAGTCGCTCGTCGGTCAACAGAGCGGAAGGTTCCGGAGTTGACGACACGCCCTCATGGCGGCGTGAATACATTCCTGAATCCGCGCGGAAGGTCAGCGATGATTCAGTACCTGTGGTCTCGACGGCGTCGGCAGTGTTTGCCGTTTCGTCCGCCAACTCCACGGTAACTTCGTCGACCGTTTCGGGGGCTGACTGTTCCGCGGAAATCGAGTCCACGACTACGTCGACCGAACCATCCGATGCGGGTTCGACCGGCTCTGCGGGCACGTTCTTCTTCGTAATTTCAGCCACAGTTGGCCCTCCGATAGTAAATCTGTGAAGCTTCAGTGTAGCGAAATGCGCGAACTACTCAGAAACGGATTCGAGCACCACGAGCAGGTCTCCGGGCTCGACCTGCTGTGTCGTCGGAATCACGACGCGCGCAACTCGACCGCGGGTCTGCGAGGTGATCGCTGCTTCCATCTTCATGGCCTCGATGGTCGCAACGACACCGCCGGCTTCGACGACGTCTCCTACAGCCACCTGCATGGTCACAACCCCGAGGAACGGGGCACCCACGTGTGATGCGTTCGCGGGATCGGCCTTTTCTGCGAGACTCGTCTGAACATCAATGGTCTTGTCGCGGATCAACAACGGACGCATTTGACCGTTCAACGTAGCCATAACCGTGCGCATTCCCTTGTCATCGGGTTCGCTGATTGCTTCCAGCGTGATGAACAGTGAAACGCCCTTCTGGATCTCGACGACGTGTTCCACGCCGACCTTCAGACCATACAGGTAGTCATGGGTGGTGAGGATTGACAGGTCACCATAGATTTCCCGCGACGCGTCGAAGTGTTCTGTGGGCTGCGGGAACAAAAGGCGGTTCAGGGTCGAACGACGCGTTGCGGAATCCGAGTTCAAGAGTTTCTCGTCCTCGGCCTCAAGGGTCTCCTTGACAGGCTTGATGGTTCGACCTTCGAGCACCTTGGTGCGGAAGGGCTCGGGCCAGCCACCGGGCAGGTCACCCAGTTCACCGGCCATGAATCCGATAACCGAATCCGGGATGTCGTACTTTCCGGGGTTCGCTTCGAAGTCTGCGGGGTCGGCGTTCGCCGCAGCGAGCTGCAGTGCGAGGTCGCCCACGACCTTTGATGACGGAGTCACTTTTGTGGGTCGGCCCAAGATTCGGTTTGCTTCGGCATACCAGTCTTCGACCTTTTCAAACTGGTCTCCGAGACCCAACGCGATTGCCTGCTGGCGCAGGTTCGACAGCTGCCCGCCAGGGATTTCGTGCTTGTACACACGACCGGTGGGGCCCGGAAGTCCCGACTCGAACGGCTTGTACATGTGGCGCACGGCTTCCCAGTACGGTTCCAGCGAGCTGACGGCGTCCAGAGAAATGTTGGTGTCGCGTGCAGTGTGTGCCAGAGCGGCAACAAGCGCCGAGGCACTGGGTTGGCTCGTCGTGCCCGCCATGGGTGCGCTGGCGACGTCAACGGCGTCGACACCGGCCTCGCTGGCAGCAATCAGTGTTGCCAGTTGGCCACCGGCCGTGTCGTGCGTGTGCAGGTGCACCGGCAGGTCGAAGCGTTCTCGCAGCGCGGTCACCAGGGTCGATGCGGCACCAGCACGCAACAGTCCCGCCATGTCCTTGATGGCGAGGATGTGAGCTCCCGACTCGACGATCTTCTCGGCGAGACGCAGGTAGTAATCCAGTGTGTAGATGTCTTCGGCAGGGTTCAGCAGGTCACCGCTGTAGCACAGCGCAACTTCCGCGACAGCCCGGTTGGTGTCGAGCACCGCGTCGATTGCGGGACGCATCTGGTTGACATCGTTCAACGCGTCAAAGATGCGGAAGATGTCCACGCCTGTCGCGTCGGCTTCACGAATGAAGTTCTGGGTTACCGCGGCGGGGTACGGGGTGTATCCCACAGTGTTGCGGCCACGAATGAGAGCCTGAATTGCCGTGTTTGGCAAAGCTTCACGCATTTCGGCGAGGCGTTCCCACGGATCCTCCCCCAGGAATCGCAGCGCTACGTCATAGGTCGCGCCGCCCCACGCCTCGACCGAGAGCAGGTTTGGTGTCAACCTGGCGAGGTGAGGCATCACGGCAACCAGATCGCGGGTGCGCACGCGGGTCGCCAACAGGCTTTGGTGGGCATCGCGGAATGTCGTGTCCGTCACGGCGAGCGCCGTCTGGGCGCGCAGGTCAGCGGCGAAGCCAACGGGGCCCAGCTCGGTGAGGCGCTGCAAAGAACCTGAGGGTGCGGGGGCTGTCAGGTCAATCTCAGGCAACTTCAGCGCGGGGTCAATAGTTCCCTCGCCGCTGCCGTTCGGCTGGTTGACCGTCACCTCGGCAAGGTGCGTCAGGATACGAGTTCCACGGTCCTGCGAGCGCCGAGCAGACACCAGGTGGGGTCGCTCATCGATAAACGAGGTCGACAAATCGCCGTTCACGAATGCCGGCTCGTCGAGCAGCGCCTGCGAGAACGGGATGTTG
>CALBMG010000102.1 GCA_937896185.1 uncultured Microbacteriaceae bacterium
GGATCAGCCGCCTTCGGCTCGTTGGCTTTTGTTTCTGCAGGCTTCGGTTCTGCCGCTTTCACCTTGGCTAAATCGCCCAAAGGATCGGCACTCTTGGGATCCACTTTGGTTGCAGCGTCGGACTTGGGCTCGGGCTTGACCTCTGACTTGGGCTCGTCTGATTTGTCTGCCGACTTAGCAGCCTTCTTGCCGTACAAGGGCGCGTTCGGATCCCAGTCTTTGTTCTTTTCTGCCTCTGCTGCATCGAGGTCAGCGGAGCGCGCTTGGCCCTTGCTTAAAAAAGGAATGGGCACTTTGGTGACGTAAATGGCCACGCCCAACGCCACAGTCAAGCCCACCAACAAACCGATGATGAAGCCGACCAGGGTGCTACCGCGTTGTTGATTCATATCGAAGCTCTCCCGTCCCATTACATGCTGGCGGGGGCAGACACGCCCAACACCGCCAAGCCATTGTGCAACACCTGCGCCGTGGCAGCCACCAGCGCCAAACGCGCTTTTTTCACCGCCTCGTCGTCCACCAAGATGCGCTCGGCATCGTAGTAGCTGTGGTAGCTGGCTGCGAGGTCGCGCAGGTAGAAGGTCACATCGTGTGGTGCAAAGTCCGCCGACGCCGCGCTGAGCATGGCGGGGTACTTGGCCAGTTGCAACATCAAGGCTTGGGCTTGGGGACTGTCGAGCGCCGACAAATCGACGTCTTTGAGCGAGGCCACATCGCCGCCGTCTTTGTCGGCCCAAGCACGCAGCACCGAGCAAATGCGGGCGTGAGCGTATTGCACATAAAACACTGGGTTGTCGTTGGTGCGCTTCTGCAGGAGTTCGGGGTCCAAGGTGAGCGGAGAGTCGGCGGGGTAACGCGCCAAGGAATAGCGCAACGCATCGGTGCCCAGCCATGCCTGCAAGTCGTTCAATTCGATGATGTTGCCGGCGCGCTTTGACAGCTTTGCACCGTTGATGCTGACCAATTGACCGATCAGCACCTCGATGTCCTTTTCGGGGTCATCCCCTGCCGAACCTGCGAGCGCCTTGAGGCGGTGAACGTAGCCGTGGTGGTCGGCGCCGAGCAGGTAAATCTTGTGCTGGAAACCGCGGTCGCCCTTGGACAGGTAGTAGGCGGCGTCGGCAGCGAAATAGGTGAAAATGCCGTTACCGCGGGTGATCACACGATCCTTGTCGTCTCCGAAGTCTGTGGTGCGCACCCACACGGCACCGTCTTCATCAAACACGTGGCCCTGTGCGCGCAGGCGCTCGATCGCATCGTCGATCAGGGAGCCGCCCTCGCTGGAGCCCGCGTGGAGTGTGCGTTCCGAGAACCACACGTCGAAGTGAACGTTGAAACGCGACAGCGAATCCTTGATTTCCTGCAATTGGGTTTCATAACCGATTTCACGGGCGACAAGGATTGCTTCTGCACGGTCCAACGACGCGAGGTCGGGGCGGCGCTCGAGCGCAATTCGTCCCAGCTCTTGGACGTACTCCCCCGGGTAACCGTTCTCGGGAGTGGGTTCGCCGAGTGCCGCAGCTAGTACGGATTCCCCAAAAACGTCCATCTGCGCACCGGCATCGTTGACATAAAACTCGTTCGCAACGCGCGCACCCGACGCCGCGAGGACCCGACCTAGCGAGTCGCCCAGCGCAGCCCACCGGGTGTGACCAATATGCAATGGACCGGTTGGGTTGGCCGACACAAATTCCAGGTTGATGGTCTGTCCGACGAGCGAGTCGTTGCGGCCGAACTCGGAACCCGCTTCGACAATCGAACGGGCAATTTCGCCCGCTGCCGAGGCATCGAGTCGAATATTGAGGAAGCCAGGTCCCGCAATGTCGACCGAGGACACGCCTTCGATTTCAGAGATACGACCCGCAAGTTCTGCAGCAAGGTCACGGGGTGCCATTCCCACGCGCTTCGCCAGCTTCAACGCCACCGAGGTCGCCCAGTCGCCGTGGTCGCGGTTTTTGGGACGTTCAAAAGCGATAGCCGAGGAATCAATCGAGGCTGCTACCTCGGGTTCGCGGACGGCAATAACGTCACGTGCGACAACGGCAATAAGTTCAGACAAGACATCGGGGTTCACCTTGTAATCGTACCCACCCTCGGGAATCGGGGTATCCTGAGAACACCCGAGTCCCTATAGCTCAGGGGATAGAGCGTCCGCCTCCGAAGCGGAAGGCCGCTGGTTCGATTCCAGTTAGGGGCACCAACCATCGAGCTTTGAGCGCTAATTGTGTCGTTCGAGGAACTCAAAGACATCGCGATCGTCCACGCCGGGAAAAGTTCCGGACGGCAAGGGCGAGAGGATGTGAGCGTGCATTCGCGCACTCGTCCACGCCTGGCCCGCCCATTTGCTGCTCAGTTCCGCATCGGGTCGTGAACAGCATTCGGGGTCGGGGCAGAACGACTTTTTTCGTTCGGTGGTGTCGCGTCCACGAAACCATTTCGCCGAATCAAAGGGAACACCCACGGTGATACTGAAATCGTCTCCGGTTCCCGTTCCGGTCTGCGTTGATTCCCAGTACGTGCCCTCGGGGGTATCCGTGTATTGGTAGTACTCGGTGGTGCGATTCACTCGCCCCAATGCCACGCGTGCACTCCATTTTCGGCAGACGTGTTGGCCCTCCACGGAACCCGTGACGTCGACGGGCAATCGCAGTCCATCGTTCTCGTACGCCTTGTACACGGCTCCGTCGTCACCGACGCGCAGGAAATGCACGGTCAGATCGAGGTGATGTGTGGCGAGGTTCGTAAAACGCAGCGCTGCCGCCTCGTGAGTCACACCGAACGCATCCCGGAAGTCTTCGACGGCGATATTGCGGTCGTTTTTGGCACGCTGTAGGAATTCCACGGCCTGACGTCCGGGCATGAGAACAGCGGCGGCGACATAGTTGATGTCCAACCGTTGCTGCAGGAACTCGGCGTAGGTGTTGGGAACGGTGTGACCCAAGACCCGGTGCGCCATCGCCTGAATTGCCATGGAACGCAGCCCGTGCCCGCCGGGGATCGAGGCCGGGGGCAAATAGATGCGACCGTTAGCAAGGTCGGTAATTGACCGGGCACTGTCGGGCAAATCGTCGACGTGGACCAGGGTGAATCCCAAGGTGCCCGCCATCAGACTGACTTCGCGATGTGTCAGAGCGCCGCTGATGTGACCGACCCGGTCCGAAAGCTCCTGCGCAACGTCCTCGAGGTCTTGACGATAGTTATCCAGTGTGCGCATGTGTTCACGCAATTCCGTGTTGGCGCGACGCGCCTCTTCGGGGGTTGCAATTTTCTGCCGTTCGAGGGCGACCAATTCACGGTGCATCCCCAGTAATGCGTCCAGTGTGTCGTCGGGCATGGACTTTCCCGCCTTGATTTTGGGAAGACCCAACGACGTATAGAGGGCCGTGGATTGAGCCCGTTCCAATTCCAGTTCTTTGGCGGCACGTTCGTTCGGCGGGGTCGAATCCAGCAGTTGCGGCACGCTGACAGCCAAGGCTTCGGCAATGGCGGTGAGCATTCCCAACTTGATTTCGCGTTTGCCGTTTTCAATGATGGATAGCTGGCTACCAGCGATTCCGACTCGGGCGCCGAGTTCATCCAGTGTGAATCCCGCACGGTTTCGGTAGTGGCGGATTTGTCGTCCCAATGTTGCAGCGTCGCTCATGGGTCCAGAATAACAAAATTCTTGCGATTTTCGAAAGAATCCATAATCTTTCGTGAAATTTTTACACCAAAACGCTTTCTCGCCGCAGGAAACTAGGTTTATGACAATCCTCACCGCAGCGGATGTTCCCACCGCCACCCCCCATCGTGTACCCGAAACCTCGCGCGCCGATGTCCTGGCATACGTGTCCGAAATCGCTCGCCTGACCAAGCCCGCAGCAATTCACTGGTGCGACGGCTCACAGGCCGAACGTGACACGCTGATCACCGAACTGATTGCCGCCGGAACCATCGAAAAGCTCAACGACGAGCTGCGCCCCAACTCATACCTCGCACGCAGCGACGAATCTGATGTCGCCCGGGTCGAATCGCGCACATTCATCTGCTCGGAAAACGAAAAAGACGCCGGCCCCACC
>CALBMG010000103.1 GCA_937896185.1 uncultured Microbacteriaceae bacterium
TTTCACAGAAGTCAAAAAAGCGTTGCGCCGTCAAGGGCATTGACGGCGTGAGGTGTAGGTCTGATATGAGCAGGGCGCTCGCGTATTGCGGAATCATTCCTCGAGAACAGTTGCTTTCTCAATGACAACATCTTCTGTTGGCACGTCTTGGTGAAAACCTGAGCTGCCAGTTTTGACTTTGCGGATCGTATCCACAACATCCATGCCGTCAGTCACTTTTCCGAAAACGGCATAGCCCCAACCTTGAGCATTGGGTGCGGTATGGTTTAGGAAGTCATTGTCATTGACGTTGATGAAGAATTGCGCGGTGGCGGAGTGTGGGTCGCTGATTCGGAAACATCCGCCCTGCGTTTCGTGGGCCGTTCCGCCACCGAAACGGTGTCGGGTCACGGGCTGTTTGATTTTGGTCATCGCGACGGCACCGCCAGCGAGGCCCTGTTCCAGCACCCCTTGGGTTTGACGGAACTTCCGGACGGTTCAGTGTTGATCGCGGACACGTACAACGGCGCGGTGCGTCGTTTCGACCCCGCCACGAACTCGGTGTCGACCATCGCCCGCGACCTGTCCGAACCCAGCGATGTGGTCGTGGTTAACACCAACGGTTCAGCCCACCTGGTCGTCGTCGAGGCGGCCGCTCACCGGTTGACCCGTGTGCCATTGGATCAGTCCGTTGTCGTCGAGGGCGAAGCGTTGCGCACTGTCCGGCCGGCGCTGCATGTCGCCGCGGGAGCTGCCACGGTCGAGGTCGTGTTCTCGCCGCCGCCGGGACAGAAGTATGACGACCGTTATGGCCCGTCGACCGCACTTGTCGTCAGCAGCACACCCGCCGATCTGATTCTGTCGGGTGCGGGCCGCAGCGTTGAACTGGTGAGGGACATCGTGCTCAACCCCGAAATCACCGAGGGTGTTTTACACATCGCGGCGCGCGGTGCATCGTGTGATTCCGAGGATGCCGGCATCGAACACGCGACGTGCCACATCCACCAGCAGGATTGGGGCATCCCCGTCCGAATCTCTGAGGGTGGCGAATCGGTTGTGTCACTGGTGCTATCCGGCGCGTAACATTTCGTCGCATTACGACCGGCTGATGTGGGCCGGTGTTACCGTGTGACCATCATGAATTTCTCGGTCACCTGTTGTTGTTGTCTCTAGTTCTGTCGAACTAGAACTTTCTCGCGCTGTCTGAATACGCGCACCCCACAACAACACACACCGAGTGACACCGCAGCGGCGGTGGTTCACCTATACCCAAGGATTTTTGATGAATTTCGCACACCGTCTCTCTGACACCATCGGCAATACGCCACTGGTCCGTTTGAATTCTGTGACCGAAGGAATCGCGGCCACCGTGCTGGCCAAGCTGGAATTTATGAACCCGGGTGGTTCTGCCAAGGACCGCATCGCCCGCCGCATCATCGAGGACGCCGAACGCACCGGTCGACTCGCGCCGGGTGGCACGATTGTCGAGGCCACTTCGGGGAACACGGGTGCGGGCCTCGCTCTGTTTGCCATTGAACGTGGCTACCGGATGGTGTTCGTTATGCCCGACAAAATGTCGGTCGACAAGCGGTACGCTCTCGAAGCCCTGGGCGCTGTTGTTGTGATCACGCCGACGAATGTTGAACCCACCGATCCC
>CALBMG010000104.1 GCA_937896185.1 uncultured Microbacteriaceae bacterium
GTACCGCGTTCGGAGCCGACCATGTGTCCTTGATCCGACGGATTCTGGGGGACATGAACGGTGTTGACAACAAATCTCGCGGAGAAGTAATTTTTACTTTTGACCCAGATGAAGCAGGGCAAAAAGCGGCATCTAAAGCGTTTGCCGAGGACACGAAGTTTGCGGCAAACACGTTCGTGGCGGTCGCTCCCGACGGGCTCGATCCTTGCGATTTGCGCATCCAACGTGGTGACGACTCGTTGCTCGCCATAATCGATTCCCGTAAACCGATGTTCGAATTTATGATTCGTCGCGCCATCGATACATACGATTTGGAAACTGTCGAGGGTCGTGTGGGAGCTGTGCGTGCCGCAGCCCCGATTTTGTCGGGTATCCGCGATACGTCTGTAGTCGACGGATACGTTCGCATGGTCGCGGGATGGATTGGGGTGGAACCGGACGAGGTACGCGGGTCTTTCCGACGCGGTTCCCGAGATATTTCTCCGGCAATCCCGAAGCCAACGGTTCAGTCTCCTGAGACGCCGTCGGCGCAATCCTTTGAACGCAACCCCGTTTCTCGACTCGAGCGTGACGCTCTCGCGGTGATGCTGCAGTACCCCACTGTGTTGGGTATCGAACGTGCAGGCGAAATTGTGGGTTGTCGTTTTACATATCCCGTTCTCGCGTCAATCCGAGATGCTGTGGTTGCCAGCTTTGGTGAATTTGGTACCCACAATTGGGTTTCCAGCGTCGAATCCGCTGCACCCGAAATTCTTGCACCCTTGGTGATTCAGCTGTCGATTATTCCGTTGCCCATTCAACGGGTTACCGAGCAGGTACGCGACGACATGAGCCAGACCCAGAAGGACTTAATTGCTCAGCGCAATCGCGACCAAACCGAAACCAACCTTCGACGCTATGTCACCGATGTTGCCAATTCGTTAGTGGACAGAAATCTCGCAATCGCGGGGGATGAATTGTTGAGCAGGCTTGCCCGTTTGAATCCTGAAACACCGGATTACCAGGCTGTGCAACAACAGTTATCCGATATTCATCGTCGCCGCGCGCAACTGAAGGGCGAATAATGACAATTTCCGCCCCCGACAGGCCGGGACAACACCGTGATTTGGACGGTTCTGGAGCATCTCATCCCACTCGAAATATTGAGCCAGGACCAATATCGGTTGAGCCAAGCCACAACAACTTGTTTGTGTCCGCGGTGGAGCGTGGTGGCGGGCGTGTAATCCCTTTGTCTGCTGACACCAGGGGCCTTGTTTGGCTGAGTGAAAAACGAGCAGATGAACTCGCTCAGATTTTGCGAGACAACCCGCAGATTTCGTGGGTGCAGCTGCCGTGGGCGGGTGTTGATGGATTCGCTCGAATCTTCCGTGAACTCGACCATGATTCTGCTCCTGTTTTCACATCGGCAAAGGGATCATATTCAGAACCAGTCGCAGAGCATGCACTGATGTTGACGATGGCCTTGTTGCGCGAATTGCCGTCAAAAGCACGCGAGTCTCGTTGGGCTCCAGAGCGCACTGGCCTGTCTTTGTACTCGAACAACATTGTCATTGTCGGTGCCGGGGGAATTACGACCGAACTCGTGGCGCTGCTCGAACCTTTTAGGCCTTCGATCACTGTGGTTCGCCGTAAATCTGAGGAAATGCATGGCGTAGCCCGCACGGTGATGGTCGATCAGCTGTCATCCGTTCTCCCCTCAGCGGATGTTGTTATTGTCGCTGCTGCAGCCACGGCGGAAACCGACAATCTGTTCGACGCGGCAATGCTTTCCCTGCTTCCCGAACACGCAGTTCTCGTCAATATTGCTCGAGGCTCACTCGTGGACACGGATGCACTGCTCGACGCTCTGAGAAGTGAAAAATTATGGGGCGCCGGACTTGATGTCACCCAGCCTGAGCCGTTGCCAGCTGAACACCCGTTGTGGGCGGAACCCCGTTGCATCATTACTTCGCATTCTGCCGACACCCCGCTGATGACCGCGCACCTGCTCGCACATCGAATTTCGGACAATGTCACGGCATTTCTCGTGCATCAACCGCTTCGAGGAATCGTTGACACCCGAGCTGGTTATTAGCTCCAAAATTTTTGGTATAGTAAATCTCACGCGCAAGCGATCCTCGATAGCTCAATTGGCAGAGCAATCGGCTGTTAACCGATAGGTTCTTGGTTCGAGTCC
>CALBMG010000105.1 GCA_937896185.1 uncultured Microbacteriaceae bacterium
GCAGGCTTGACGAACACGACACAATCTGGCAGTGCGCACTGTGTTGGCCCGTACGGGCCCTACCGGTGACTAGTCGCGAGCGGTGAGGATGATGGGGCCGTCCGCGGTGATCGCGACGGTGTGCTCGCTGTGCGCTCCACGCGACCCATCCGCCGAACGCAGGGTCCAGCCATCCTTGTCCGTAAAAATGCGGTCCGTGGTCTCGAGGAACCATGGTTCGATCGCCACGACGAGTCCCTCGCGCAGGGCATAACCACGACCTGGACGGCCATCGTTGGGGACGTGCGGGTCGCCGTGCATCTCACGGCCCACGCCGTGTCCGCCGAAGTCCATGTTGACGGTGTACCCGTAATCGCGGGCAACATCACCGATGGCAGCCGAAATGTCGCCCAACTTGTTGCCCAGTACGGCGGCTTTGATTCCCGCCTCCAACGCGACCTCGGTGGCTTCAATCAGACGCAGGTCGGCGGGTCGAGCGGTGCCCACCACAAAACTCACAGCCGAGTCGGACACCCAGCCATTGACGTTCGCGGCGAAGTCGATTGACACCAGGTCGCCGTCCTTGATGACGTAGTCAAAGGGAAGTCCGTGCAGCACGGCGTCGTTGACCGAGGTGCAAATCACCTTGCCGAACGGCGAACCACCAAACGAGGGGTGGTAGTCGATGTAGCAGCTTTCAGCGCCCGCGTCCTTGATCATCTGGTGTGCGATGCGGTCCAGTTCCAGCAGGTTCGTACCCACCGTGGCTGCGTCACGTACGGCCGTGAGGACGCTGGCAACAAACTTGCCGGCGGGGCGCATTTCCTCGATTTCGGCGGGGGTGCGGAGCTCAATCACGGGGACTACCTTTCGACGATTCGCTCCCAGCCTAGGCGATGTTCGCGGAACGCCCAGAACTGTGGCAGAATAAACCCTTGTGCCCCTATGGCACTGTCACGTGGTGCCGGTTCTCCGCCTCAGGGGAGCAGCCAGGCGAAACGCGTGTACGAACCCAATCCGCAGTCGACCTGAGGCGAGTGCAGAAAGCGAAAGAAAAAATGCAGAAGTTCGATGCAATTGACGCCGCTTCGTTGAAGAGCGACATCCCCGATTTCCGTATCGGTGATACCGTCAAGGTCCACGTCAACATTATTGAAGGTACCCGCAGCCGTATCCAGGTTTTCCAGGGTGTTGTGACCGGTCGCCAGGGCGACGGCGTTCGCGAAACCTTCACCGTCCGCAAGATCAGCTTCCAGGTGGGTGTCGAGCGTAAGTTCCCCGTCCACACCCCGATCATCGACCACATCGAGATCGTGACCCGCGGTGACGTTCGTCGCGCAAAGCTGTACTACTTGCGTTCGCTGCGTGGCAAGAAGGCAAAGATCAAGGAGAAGCGCGACGTCTAAGTCGTCTCTCGACAGTGTGGGGCTCACCGAACGGTGGGTCCCACATTTTTTATAAGCGGATGTCGGGGTTGACGCGCAACAGTTTGAGCAGCAGCAGTCGCCCGCGGAACAGCCACGGATAAATTTTGCGCGCACTGGAATACGACCGCAGTTTGGTGTTGAGCCATCCGACGATTCCGCGAGGATTGTCGACCCCGGCCAGGAAATGTACGGCGTCGACTCCGCTGAGGATGGTCATGCCGGACTGGGGTGTGTTCTCGAGAGCCACGATTACCCCATCGCTGGGCGAGACCTTGTGCGATTTCAGTACATCCCGATAGGGTCGCAAACCCGTGCGCATGTCGACAATCGAGACGGTGTCGGCCAGTTGGGACAGTCGCTGATACGAGGCAAAGTTTCGGCAGATGGGGCATTCACCGTCATAGAGCACTGCAATCGAGTGGAATCTCATGCTCTCATTATGGCGTGGTGACAACATCCGCGTTCCGCTCAGATTTCGCGACATAGGATGGAACGTAAGTCGCGGCACCGACCCCGCGCAGGATGTGGAGCCGTTC